>JBCCPW010000094.1:0-9468 GCA_039024735.1 Bacteroidota bacterium | reverse complement strand
GACGCGGGCGCAGTCCGCCGAGGCGAGCGCGAGCGTGCAGACGGCCGTGGTGGGCGCCTTCCCGAACGTCTCGGCGGTGGACGTGCGGCAGGTGCTCGAACTCGTGGAGCGGGTGCTCGGGCAGGTCGCCTTCGCGCTCCGCTTCCTGGCGTTCTTCGCCGTCGCGACGGGGCTGGCGGTGCTCGGCGCGGCCGTTCGAGTGGCCCTCGCGAGGCGGACTCGGGAGTCGGTGCTGCTGCGGACCCTCGGGGCGAGCCGAGAGCAGGTGCGGCGGATCGTCGTGGCGGAGTACGCGGGCCTCGGGCTGCTCGCAGCGCTGGTCGGCGGTGGCCTCGCGACGGCGGCGGCGTGGGCCCTCGCGGAGTACGCGTTCCAGGTGCCCTTCCGCCCCGATATGGCGTGGCTCGCGGCAACAGCCGCGCTCGTGCCCGCGCTCGTCGGGACCGTGGGGGTGCTGGGGAGCCGCGCGGCGCTCGCGCGTCCGCCGCTGGATGTGCTCCGGGCGGAGGAGTGACGCCTCCCGCCTCGGTGGTCCTCGCGTGTCCCGCCTGCGGCGGCACGTACACCGTGCGCGAGGTGCTTCGGCAGCCTCATGCGTACTGGGCCGCCCTGGACGTGCTTCAGTGCACCACGCCCTGCTGTGGTCGCACCGAGGAGGTCCAGTTGCGGGATGGTGAGATCATCCGTGGGTACGTCTACGCCGCGGGGGCGCCTCACTTCGCAGGGATGGAATGCCACGGCATCCCCGAGCTTCGCGTCCGGTCCAGGCGAGGCGGACTCGTCTATGAGGTGGGCCGCGAGGTGTTCGTCGCGGAGGGCGTGTCTCCCACGTGACCTCCCGCCTCGGGACCGAGGCGGAGCGCCCTATCTTCGTGGACGCGTTCCCAACCGACGATGCTCGCCATCACTCCCAAGCAGATCGCCCGTCAGGTGGTGGACCGATCCGACGACGACGCCTCGTTCGAGGACATCCAGTACGAGTTGTACGTCGCCGAACGGATCCAGCGGGGACTGCGGGACGTCGAGGAGGGACGAACGATCTCGCATGAGGACGCCCGAGCGCGGCTCTCGCGTTGGCTCGGAGACACCCCTATCACCGATGGCTAGCGTTCGTTGGTCTTCGGGAGCACTGGACGACCTCGATGCGATTGGCGAGTACTACGAACGAACCTCGCGGCAATACGCTCGCTCTCTGATCGCGAGGCTGTACGCAGCACCGGACGCGCTGAGCGCCCATCCGCGTCTTGGCCGCGTGGTGCCCGAGGTGGCAGTGGAGCACATCCGCGAGTTGATCCGCGACGGATACCGGATCGTGTATCTCGTGTCCGACTCGGAGGTCGAGATCCTTGCCGTTCTTCACGGCCGACAGGATCTGGGACGCAAGCTGCGCCGCGAGTAGACCCGCCTCGGTCCCGAGGCAGAAAGCATCACCCCAGCGGCACCGAGAGCGCGAAGGTGCTCCCGTCGTCCCCGCTCTCGACAGACAGTTCGCCCGCATGCGCCCGCGCGATGGCCCGCGCGATGGCGAGCCCGAGCCCCGTTCCCGCGCGCCCCCGCGTTCGCGCGCCCTCGCCTCGGTAGTAGCGCTCGAAGATCCGCTCGGCGTCCTCCGGCGCGATCCCCGGCCCCTCGTCCCGCACCGAGACCACGGCCTCTCCCGCCTCGGTGGCCGCACCGAGGCGGACGGTCCCGCCCTCGGGCGTGAACCGACGCGCGTTGTCGAGGAGGTTGGAGAGGGCGCGGAAGAGACGGGCGCCGTCGGCCTGGAGGGTGGGGAGACCTGACGGCGCGTCCACCTCCAGCGCGACGCCCGCCTCGCGGAACGCCGGAGCGTGCGTCGCGGCGAGATCGCGGACCAACTCCCCGAGAGGCACCGGACCGAGGCGGAGCGGCACCTGCCCCGCCGGACGTTCCAGCACCGACAACTCGAACAGATCCGCCACGAGATCGGCAACGTGCGTGTGCTGGCGGCGGGCGTGCTCCACGGCTCGGGCGGCCTCTTCCCCTCGGCCCTCCCCCGCCAGCCGTTCGGCCTCTTCGAGGTACCCGCCGAGCGCGGCCAGTGGCGTCCGCAGATCGTGCCCCACGTTACCGACGAGTTCGCGCCGCACGCGGTCGGCCTCGCGCAGCGTCTCGACGCTGTCCTCCACACGTCCCGCCATCTCGTTGATGGCGACGGCCAGCCGACCGAGTTCGTCGGACCGGTCCTCCGGCAACCGAGCCGCGTAGTCGCCATCGCCGAGGGCCTCCACGCGACGCGTCATCTTCTGCACCGGGCGCACGAGGCGGAACGTGAGCAGCGCGCCGAGCGCGAGTGCCACCAACGCCGCGAGGACCGAGACGGCCACGAGTGCGTTGCGAATCCCTCGGCGGCTCGCGGCAGACTCTTCGCGGACGGTCCCGCTGAGCGGACGCACGAGCAGTCCGCCCGCAGGCAACCCGTCCGGCGCGAGGACCGGCGCGAGCGCCCACGAGTCCGGCCCGAGTTGGATCTCGATCTCGCCCGCATCCATCGCCGCGAGAGCGCCCGGCGGGAGGTCCGGCGACGGTCGCCCCCCGAAGGTCTCCGCGACCTCCCCCGCCTCGGTGACGAACGCGAGGGGATCGGGGAAGCGCGTCGCGAGATCCTGCGCGAGGCGCGCGGGGATCTCGACGCTCCCCAACGGCCCGATCTCCGCCCGCTGCTCCACCTCCTCGGCGACCGCATCGAGGCGGAGGACGAGGGTGCTCTCCAACAGGTCGCGGTTGCGCTCCCGCGCGAACGTCCCGGCCAGCAGCACCGCCAGCAGCGCCGTCGCCACCTGCGCCCCGATGAGCAGCAGCGCGACTTTGGGAAAGAGGGAGCGGCGGTAGGTCAGTGGATGGGTGGGTCGGTCGGTCAGTGGATTGGTGCGTCAGTGGATCGAAAGATGCCCGCCTCGGTGATAAGCACGTGAGCGGAAGTTCTCGGCTGCGGTAGGCATCTAATCAGAGGCTCGCCTCGGTGGGCCTGCGTTCGCACCGAGGCGGGCACACGGAGCGGAACATGTTCACGGCCACCCGACCACTGACGCACCGATCCACTGACCTACTGCTCCCCCGCCCCACTGAGCTTGTAGCCCACGCCCCAGACCGTCCGCACGTACGTCGGGTCGCCGCTGTCGGGCTCGATCTTGGCGCGCAGGCGCTGAACGTGGCTGTCGATGGTCCGGTCGTATCCCTCGTACGTGATGCCCCAGATCTGCTCCAGAAGCTGGCTTCGCGTAAAGGGGCGGTCGGGGTGCTGCGCGAAGTGGAGCAGCAGGTCGTACTCGCGAACGGTCAGGTGGATGAGGTCACCACCGAGGCGGACCTCGCGCCGGACCGGATCGATGACCAGCGCGCCGATGGCGATGGGCGCCTCGGCCTCGCCCGCCTCGGTGGGGGCATCCGCCGCCTCGCGGACCGCCCGGACCCGCCGGAGTGCCGCCCGCACCCGCGCGACGACCTCCTGAAGCGAGAACGGCTTCGTCACGTAGTCGTCCGCCCCAACCTCCAGCCCGATCACGCGGTCGAACTCATCGGCGCGAGCGGTGAGCATCATCACGTAGAGGAGCGGGTGCTGCGCACGGAGGCGTCGGCACACCTCGATGCCGTCCAGGCCCGGCAGCATCACGTCCAGAATCACGAGGTCCGGCACGGCTCGCTCCACAGCCTCCAGGGCATCGGGGCCGGTGGCGGCGGTGTCCACGCGGTAGCCCGCGTCCTCGAAGCGACCGGCCAGAAGGGGGCGCAGGTCGTCGTCGTCTTCGACGATCAGCAGGTGCTCAGGGGAGTAATCCACGGGGAGGGCGCGAAGCGGTCGGGATCGCGAAACTAGCCGGATCCTCGACCCGTGCGACCGCCGATGCAGAGGTTCGGTCGTTCCGCGACAGCTTCGTGACAAACCGAGGCGGCCGCGTCCGTTCCCTGGTCGCTGCCCACCTCCGCCTCGCCATCGGCCCCTTGCGACGCCTCGCCTTCCTCTCGCTCCTCTTCGCCTCGGTGGCTCACGCCCAGCCGACCGGCGCGGAGTTGCTGTCGGACTGGCGCGAAGGCTGGCGCGAGGCGAGTCAGGGCGTCGCCTCGGTGACGGTCCGCGAGACCCTGGACCGGACCGTGGACGGACCGCGCGGCGACATCGAGATGCGCACGGAGGGGCGGCTCCGCTTCCCGCTGGACAGACCGCCTCAGCGCGAGATCGACCGTCAAGAACTCGACGGGCGCCGCGTCACCCCCCTCGCGCGTCGGCGGTTCGAGGCCCGGACGAACCGGGCGTTCGGCCCCGCCGCGCGCACCCTCCTCCGTCCGGCCCCACTCGCCGGTCGCGCTCTCGCGAGTGCCACCGCGGAAGGCCCGGCCATCCGTACCCAGATGTCGGCCACCCCCGCGTGGCGCATCGCCCTCCGCCTTCCCGGCGTGGACGGAGACGCCACCGCCTGGCTGTCGCGCGAGCCCACCCCTCGCCTCCTCCGCCTGCGGATCGAAGAGAGCGTGGACCGCCAGGCGCGCGTCGTCTACGAGGCCGACTACCGCCGCGTGAGCGGCCTCGACGTGCCCACCGACCTCCGCACGACCGTCACGCTGCGGCAGCGGCGGCGCCTCCGGGAGTACGTCGTCTCGCTGCACGCGCGAGGGACGTACCGCACCCCGGAGGTCGTCCGCGAGAGATGAGATCCGCCCCGCCTCGGCTTGACGCGCGCGGCAGATCGGGGGCAGATTGAGCGGCTGACTCTCCGCCCACTCCCGCCATCGCCCGCCTCCGCCTCCCGTTCGCCGACGCCGGACTGACCGACCGCCAGGCCGCCGCCCATGCCCTGGACCGGCTCGCGTTCGGCCCCACGCCCGGCGCCGTGGACCGCGTTCTCGCGGCGGGGCTGGAGACGTGGATCGAGACGCAGATCCGCTCCGACCTCCCCGACGACGCCACCGAGGCGAGAGTCGCCGCCCTCCCGGACGCTCGCGAGAACCTCCCCACGCTCGCCGCCCGCTACCGTCGCTCCGGGGGCATCTCGCGCGAGGCCCGCGCCGCAGGCTACATCCCGCCCGATGCCGAGCAGGGCACCGACGCCTATCGCGAGGGCACCCAGCGCTTCATGCGCGAGCGCGGCCTGCAGAACATCCGCGCCCTCCTCCCCACCCTCCTCGACGCCAAGCTCCTCCGCGCCGTCCACGCCCAGAATCAGCTCCGCGAGGTCCTCGCGGACCTCTGGTTCAACCACTTCAACGTGACCGCCCGAGGCGGCAACCTGCACCGCGCACTCGTCTACGACCGCGACGCGATCCGGCCCCACGTCCTCGCGCCGTTACGGACCCTCCTGGGTGCGACGGCCCGGCATCCCGCGATGCTCCACTACCTGGACAACGCGAAGTCGCGGGCCGCGGAGGGCACGCCCACCCCCGTCGGGAGAGCCGGACGCGGAGGCGGCATCAACGAGAACTACGGCCGCGAGCTTCTGGAACTCCACACCCTCGGCGTGGACGGCGGCTACACCGAGGCGGACGTGGCCGCCGCCGCGCGGGCCTTCACCGGCTGGACGGTCTGGCCGTACGACAATCCTCGCCAAGAGCAGCGCTGGACCCGCCGCCTCGGTCGGATGCCGGGGGTCGTGCGCGAGGGCATGTTCGTCTTCCGGCCTGACTGGCACGACGCCTCCGCCAAGACCCTTCTCGGGGAGCGGCTGCCCGCCGGACGCGGCATGGACGAGGGCGAACGCGTGCTCGATCTCCTTGCGGCCCATCCGAGTACCGCCCGGCATCTCGCGACCACGTTCGCGGTCCGGTTCGTCGCCGATGATCCGCCGGACGCCATCGTGGATCACCTCGCGGACGCGTTCCGTGCGTCCGGCGGGGACACGCGCGAGGTGCTCCGTGCCCTCGTGCAGCATCGCGCCTTCTGGGACGCCGCCACCGTC
Source organism: Bacteroidota bacterium (assembly GCA_039024735.1). Lineage (GTDB taxonomy): Bacteria > Bacteroidota > Rhodothermia > Rhodothermales > Rubricoccaceae > Rubricoccus. Next base: position 3,556 of record JBCCPW010000094.1, on the reverse strand, counting down.
GCCGATGGTCAGCCCGGGAAGGTCAAGACCCCGTTCGAGTTGGTCGTCAGCGCCCTCCGCGCGACGGGCGCCGAGATCGTCCGCGCCCGCGCGCTCTACGACGTGCTGGAAGCGATGGGCGAGCCGATCTACCACTGCGAGCCCCCGACCGGCTTCCCCGATCACGCCTCGGCGTGGATCAACCCCGGCCTGCTGCTCACCCGGATGCAGTTCGGCCTGCGCCTCGCGACGGGCGGATTTCGAGGCATTCGGGTCCGCCTCGGTGCTCTCGCAGACGGTCCCCCGCCTGCCAGCCCGGCCGAGGCGCTCGCGGCGTACGGCCGCGCCCTCCTCCCCGGCCGCGACCTCGGCCCCACCGCCGACGTGCTCGAAGAGATGGTCCTCGCCCGCGATGTCGCCGCCCGCGTGGACCGCGCCGCCGAGCAGACCCCGTCCGCCGACGCCACCGAGGCGGACATGGACGCACCCCGGCGCCGTTCGAGGCGTCAGAACCGCCGCGAGACCGATCCCACCCCATCGGTCGACTCCGGCGTGGTCGTCGGCGTGTTGCTGGGGTCGCCCGCCTTCCAGCGCCAGTAGGGGCGACTCGGTGAGTCGCCCCCGTCCACGCCCGCCTCGGTGGTAGTGGGCAGCCGTGGGCCGGTCGCCCCACCGGAGGCTCCCGATCTTCCGGCCCGGCCTTCCCCCCACGATGGACCTCACCGAGACCCTGATCACCTCCGAGCCCGTCTACGACGGGGTTCTCCTCCACGTCCGACGGGACGAGGTTCGCCTTCCAGACGGGGGCACCTCCCATCGCGAGTGGATCGACCACCCGGGCGCGGCGGCCGTCGTGCCCCTGTTCGAGGACGGCTCCACGATCCTGATCCGCCAGTTCCGCTACCCGCCTCGGCGCGAGTTCCTGGAAGTCCCGGCGGGCAAGTTCGACCGTCCAGACGAGCCGCCCGCGGACCTCGCGGCTCGCGAGTTGGAAGAGGAGGCGGGCATCCGAGCCGAGCGCTTCACGCCCCTCGGAGCAACCTATCCCGGCATCGGCTACTCCAACGAGATCATCCACCTGTTCCTGGCCGAGGGCCTGAGCGAAGGCACCGCAGGCTCTGACGACGACGAGTTCGTCGTGCCCGTGCGGATGCCACTCACCGAGGCGGTCGCGATGGCGCGACGCGGGGAGATCCTGGACGCCAAGAGCTGCGTCGCGCTGCTCCTGGCGCAGGCTCACCTGGACGCGCGCGAATAGCAGATGCCCCGCCTCGGCGCGGGCCAGGATCAGAACCGAGACGGCCCCGGCGCGATTCGCACAACGCCGACCGTCCCTTCACGAACACCCCCACGGAAGCCCTTACATTCTCGGCGCCTACCCCACCACACCGCCTTCCCCGTGAGCGACCCGACCGCCGCCCTCGACGACGCCCCCGCCCGCCTCGCCCGCCACCTCCTCGAAGCCGACCGGCTCTCTCTCGGACGTGCCGCGGAACTCGCAGGCACTGACGTTCGAGGCCTGCTGGATGCGATGGGCTACGAGTTGCTCCCGGTCGTCGTGGAGGCCACCGAGGCGGGAGAGGTCACGGCCTGACGCTGGGGTCAGTGGTGGCCTGAGGGACGAGGCCCCGAGTAGACCCGCACGATGCCGAGCGACGACTCCAGACCGGGGCCGCTCGCGCGCACGACGAATGCTCCCTGGGCAGACGCCGGAGCCCTCCACACGAGGGGCAGGTCCCCCGCCGGGGCCGCTCCGTCGAAGAGCACCGCCAGTTCGCGGCCGAGGGCATCGTACACCGCCACGCGGACCGTCTGGGGCTCGGTGAGGGCCAACTCCAGCCGGGCAGTGTCTCGGAACGGATTGGCGCCCGCGTAGCGGAGGCCCACCGACTCGCCCACGGGGCCCGCCTCGGTGTCCGTGCCCATCACGACGGTGACGGTACCCTGCATGATGCTCTGGTGCGGATCGCACTGGTACGTGCTCGTGCCCACCTGGGTGAAGGTGTACTCGTACGTCCAGTCCCCCGAGGCGGCGGCACCGCTGCTGAACACCTCCGGCCCCGAGGTCTGCCGGGCGTTGTGGAAGCCCTGCTCGTTCTCCCATCGGACCGTATCCCCGACCTCGATGGTGAGAGCGGCGGGGTCGAACTCGAAGTTGCGGACTGTGACGGTGTGAGTCGTCTGCGCACTCACCGGGAGAACCAGTGTGGCAAGAGCCAGAAGAAGGAGAAGGCGCATGGGACGGGCGTGTGGAGCGAAGCGAACCGTGTGATCTTCGAGCCGCCTCATCTCCCACCCGAATGCCCTTCTTCGGTTCCGGCTCCGCGCCTCGGGTGTTCCCCGAAGTTCGCGCCACCACCCTCAACGGCGACGACCTCACCCTCCCAGCCGATCTTCCGGCCGAGGTGTCCCTCGTCGTTGTCCTCTTCCGGGACGAGTTGGATCCGCTGGCCGACCAGTGGGCCCGCCTCGGGCACTCCATCGAGGAGCAGTACCCGGGGCGGTTTGCCGTCGTGGAAACGCCCGTTGTGGGGCGCGGGATGACGCTATTCGGGGCCCTCGCGACGGTCGGCATTCGCGGGCAGGTGGAGGGAGAACAAGAGCACACCCGGACGCTGCCGATCTACGTCGAGAAGAAGGCGTTTCGGAAGGCACTGGGTCTCTCGAAGGAGGGCGAGGTCTACCCACTCCTCGTGCACCGCGCGACGGGCCAGGTGCTCTGGAGCGGACGCGGCGCGATGGACATGCGCGAGGTCCAGGACCTGGAGACCGCGATCACCGAGGCGCTGGACCCGCCCGATGGTCCCCCGCCGAGCACCGAGGCGGGCGACGCCAGCGCCCCGACGTGACGCCCTCCCTCCGCCCCCTCACCTCGTCAGACGATCCGATTCTGTGGAGAGCGTTGTACCACGCGATCCACGTCGAGCCGGGCGGGACGCCTCCGCCGCGGACCATCGTGCACCAGCCTGAGCTTGCCCGCTACGTCGCGGGGCGTGATCCGGACCGCCTCGGTGCGGTGGCGGAGGCAGACGGCGAAGCGGTCGGGGCGGCGTGGCTCCGCCTCTGGACGGGCAGCGATCGGGGCTACGGCTTCGTCGCCGAGGACATCCCGGAGCTGTCCATGGCGGTCTTCCCTGGGTGGCGAGGCCAGGGCATCGGGACGCGGCTGCTCCGGTGGGTCCTTCGGGAGGCTGCCGCCCAGCATCGCGCGGTGAGCCTGAGCGTGTCGCTCTCGAATCCAGCCCGGCGTCTGTACGAGCGCGAGGGCTTCGCGCACGTCCCGAACACCGAGGCGGGAGGCTCGGTCACGATGCTCCGACGGTTCTGATGTCTTCCGCCTCGGCACCGAGGCGGGCGGGGTCGGTCAATACGCCCCGGAGCCCCGGAGCACGACGCGGATGGTCCGCACGAGGATCACGGCGTCCAGCCACGGCGACCAGTTGCGGACGTAGTACGGGTCCCAGCGCTCCATGCCCGCGTTGCCGCTGTCGCTGCGGCCGGACACCTGCCAGAGCCCCGTGATGCCCGGCCGGACCCGCTCGCGAAGGAGCCGGACGCGCCGGTCCAACTCCTCGTG
>JBCCPW010000093.1:0-9470 GCA_039024735.1 Bacteroidota bacterium | reverse complement strand
TCCCTTCAGCACGGCATCCGCCACCTGCTCGTACAGGATGTCGTTGGAGCCCTCGAAGATCTGGAAGGGGCGGCTGTCGGTGACGGAACGTCCGGCGAGGTGGTCCTGCCGGTAGCCGACGGCGCCTGCCATCTGGAGGAACGACTGGGCCGCCTCGTGCATCGCGTCCGACATGGTCGTCTTGAACGCGTTCGCCTGCAACGACATGCCCGACAGGTCCTCGTCGATGCCCGCGTGCTCCGAGGTGTAGAGGCACATCGCGCCGCAGATGGTCGCGTCGGCCTGGAGCCGGGCGAGCCGGGCGCGCACCTGATCGTAGTCCGCGAGCGGTTGTCCTCCCACCATGCGCGTCTCGGCGTGCACCTGAGCTTCGTCTCGCATGCGCCGGAGGAAGCCCATCGCCATGCCGGGGAACTGGAGGCGGCTGCGGTGGAGGATGTCCAGCATCATCTTGATGCCAGTCGAGTGCGGCTGAAGCTGCTGGATGGCCGGGACTTCGAGATCGAGGCGGTTCCGGCCGTACGGGATCATGTAGAGCCCGAGGTTGGAGAACGTTTCCTCCACGACGATCTGCTGCCCCGGCTGCGTCACGTCGGCGACGTAGAACTCGATGTCGCGACCGAGGTCGCCCTTCGCGGTCGTCGGCCGGGCAGTGAGCAGCCAGAAGTCCGCCCATCCCGTGAGGCCCGCCCAGTGCTTGGTGCCCTGAATGTGGACGGTCCCCCGGTCTGTGGGCGTCGCGCGGGTCTTCATCTTGAGCGCGTCGCTGCCGTGGTCGGGCTCGGTGATCATCAGCCCGCCCATGCTCTTGCCGTCGAGGAAGCGACGGAAGACCTCGGCTCGGATGCTCGGGTCGCCGTACTTCGCGACCGGCTGCAGGAAGAGCCCGCCGTTGATGCCCACCATCAGGCAGAGCGGGAGCGACTCGTAGCCGCTCGCCTCCAGAACCGCGAGCCCTTCCGCGATGTGAGCGCCCCGCCCGCCGTACTCTGTCGGGATGTAGGCCGCGAGAGGGTCGTCCGCGATGGCGTTCAGGTCGGCGAGGGCACGGGAGCCTCGGATCTCGCGGAGCGCGAACGGCGGGAGGCCGCGCTGAAGCGCGAGCGTGTCGAGGTCGAGCCGCGTGTCGAACAGGTGGCGGAGGCGCCCGCTGTACCCATCGATGTAGCGAGAGAGCGAAGTCGTGGCTTCGTCGATGGCCTCCCGGGCGCCATCGCGCGCCTCGCCCCAGCGTTCACTCCACCGACCGGCGGTCTCGTCCCATCGGGAACGAGCACGGTCAGCGGCGTCCTGGGCGGCGGGTCGAACGACCTCGTGGAGGTAGCCAGAAACAGACGAAGACGAGGAGCGAGGAGAGGTAGCCATACGGTCAAGGTAGGGTATTCCCCGGTGCAGATGAAAGGCCGAGGCTCTGTCACAGCGTCCAGGGGGCGGCAGTACGTTTTGCCTGTGACGCCGTTTCCACCCGTTTCGATCCGCCTCCTCGGTCCCCAGGACGCACGTCCCGAGGTGCTCAGCCCCGAAGAGACGGCTCGTCTGGTGACCTTTGCACACGAGGCGCGGCGCGCTGGGTTCATTCTGGGCCGGACGGCTGCTCGAACGCTTCTCGCGGAATCCCTCGGGTGTTCCCCGGAGGTCGTCCCGCTGCACGTCGCAGCGGACGGGGCGCCGGTGGTGCCGGGGGCAGACGTGCAGGTGTCCATCGCGCACGCCGGTGCCGAGGCGGGGGGAGCCGCCGTCTCGCGCGTCGCTGTCGGACTCGATCTGGAGCCGATTCGCTCCCGCCACCCCGATCTCTGGCGGCGCATCCTGGCGCCAGAGGAGCACGCCCTCCTCGATGCCCTCGGTGGCCCCACCGATGAGACGCAGACGCTCCTGTGGTCGCTGAAGGAGGCCGTCCTCAAGGCTCGCCGCACGGGGCTTCGCGCGGGCACTCGCTCGGTCCGTCTTCTCCGCCTCGGTGCCGAGGCGGGAGAAGCCACCGACACCGATGGGGGGGCGTGGGCCCTGGGGTTCGAGCGCCGAGGCGACGTGTGGGTGACCTGGGCGCTGCGGGATGACACTGTTTCATGGCGTTGATGTCTGCATGCCGTTTGGTCTCCGTGTGTGGCGGAGACCGCAGACCACGGACGACAGACTCCCATCTTCCCGTGGTCTGTCGTCTGTGGTCCGTCGTCCTCTGAGGCACATCCCGACATCAGGGCGCAGAATCCGTTATCGGGGAGTAAACGCGGTCTCAACGCGGGTGCACACGTCATTCCCACACGCGAGGCACGCCAGGGCGAGGGATCCGCTTCCACGCCTCCCCCTTCCCAGCGGCTCGCCCTCTCCGCCTCGGTGCCGAGGCGGGCAGACTCGCGGCAACCTCATGGCTCCTCTCGCGGTTGACACCATAGGTTGCTCCTCCCGGAAGCCCTTCCATCTCCCATGTCCGACGCTCCCGTCCGCTTCGTTACGGCCGCCTCGCTCTTCGACGGTCACGATGCCGCCATCAACATCATGCGGCGCATCCTCCAGGCCAAAGGCGCCGAGGTCATCCACCTCGGTCACGACCGCTCCGTGCAGGACATCGTGGAGACGGCGATCCAGGAAGACGCGCAGGGCATCGCGGTGAGCAGCTACCAGGGGGGGCACGTGGAGTTCTTCCGCTACATGGTGGAGCTCCTTCGCGAGAAGGGCGCGAGTCACATCCAGGTCTTCGGCGGCGGCGGCGGGACCATCGTGCCTGCCGAGATTGAGGAACTGGAGGCGTACGGCGTCGCGAAGATCTACAGCCCCGAGGATGGCATGCGGCTGGGGCTGGAGGGGATGATCGAGCACATGATTTCGGTGGCGCGCTCCGCCCGCGGGAATGGGGAATGGGGGATGGGAGATGAGGAGGGAGAAACGCTCGTGGTGGGGGCGACCGCTACGAAGGCGCAGACGGTGGCGCGTGCCCTCTCAGCGGTGGAGGCGCAGAGCGTGGTCTCGGGGGACGGCGCGATGCCGGAACTCCACTCTCCCCCCCTCGGCACCGAGGCGGACGTGCCCGTGCTTGGCATTACGGGCACCGGCGGTGCGGGCAAGTCCACCCTCACCGATGAGTTGGTGCGTCGCTTCCTCAATGATTTCGAGGACGCCCGCCTCGCGGTGCTCTCCGTGGACCCCACGCGGCGGCGGACGGGCGGCGCGCTCCTCGGCGACCGCATCCGCATGAACTCGCTCTACGGCGAGCATTCGGACCGCGTCTACATGCGCTCCTTCGCGACGCGGCAGGCGCACAAGGCGACCAGTGCCGCGCTACGGGAGGCCGTCGGCGTGTGCCAGGCGGCGGGGTTCGACCTCGTCGTCATCGAGACGGCGGGCATTGGCCAGAGCGACACCGAGGTGGCCGACCTCGTGGACGTGTCGCTCTACGTCATGACCTCCGACTTCGGCGCGCCCACGCAGCTCGAGAAGATCGGGATGCTGGACACGGCCGACCTCGTGGCGCTCAACAAGTTCGAGAAGCGCGGCGCTCAAGATGCCCTCCGCGACGTGCGGAAGCAGGTCCAGCGCAACCGAGGCGCGTTCTCCCAGTCGCCCGACGAGATGCCGGTCTACCCGACGATGGCCGCGCGATTCAATGACCCCGGCGTCTCGCGCCTCTACCTCGCGCTGTTGGACCGCCTCGGTGACCACGGCTGGACCCGCACGAGCAACCTCTTCTCTGCCGATACCCTCCCCGAGGTGGATCCGGCCGGGCTGGCGGTCGTCCCGCCGAGCCGTCAGCGCTACCTCGCGGAGATCGCGGACACCTGCCGCGACTATCGCTCGTGGGCGGAGCAGCAGGTGGAGTGGGCGCGGAAGTGGGGCGAGGCGACCGGCGCGAAGGCGCAGGTCGAGGCCTGGGCCCCCGAGGATCAGGACTTTCTCCTCGCCCGCCTCGGTGAGATGGCGGACCATTGGTGGAGCAAGCTGGACTCTCGCTCCCGCACCATCCTGGAGAACTGGGACAGCCTCGCGCACCAGTACACGCAGGACGAGTTCGTCTATCATGTACGTGGCAAGGAGATCCGCCAGCCGCTGTATCACGAGACGCTGGCTGGGACGAAAGTGCCGCGCGTCGCGCTGCCGAAGACGCAGGATCCGGGCGAGCGTCTCCGGTTCGCTCTGATGGAGAACCTGCCGGGTTTCTTTCCTTTCACCGGCGGCGTCTTCCCACTCAAGCGTCAGGGCGAGGACCCAACGCGCATGTTCGCGGGCGAGGGCACGCCGGAGCGGACGAACCGGCGTTTCCACCTCGTCAGCCTCGGCCTCCCCGCGAAGCGACTTAGCACCGCCTTCGACAGCGTCACGCTCTACGGCCGCGACCCCGACCCGCGTCCCGACATCTACGGCAAGGTGGGCACCTCCGGCGTCAGCATCTGCACGCTGGACGACATGAAGAAGCTCTACTCGGGCTTCGACCTCGCTGCGCCCACCACCAGCGTCTCGATGACGATCAACGGCCCCGCGCCGACGATCCTCGCGATGTTCCTCAACACGGCCGTGGACCAGCAGGTGGAGGCCTTCCTCAAGTCCGCCGACCGCTGGACCGAGGCGGAGGCGGTCATCGCCGACCGCCTCGGTGACGACCGGCCGAGGTACGTAGGGTTCGACAGTTCCGGGTCCCCGGTTCCGAGCTCCGGGGGGGAGGCAAACCCGGAACCTGGAACCCAGAACCCGGAACTCCCGGAGGGCCACGACGGCTCCGGGCTCGGCCTCCTCGGTACGAACGGCCGCGAACTCGTGGAGTGGGGGCTTCTCACGGCCGACGAGTACGAGACCCTCCGCGACGAAACGCTCCGCAAGGTGCGCGGGACCGTCCAGGCCGACATCCTGAAAGAGGATCAGGCCCAGAACACCTGCATCTTCTCGACCGAATTCTCGCTCCGCGTCATGGGCGACGTCCAGCAGGCGTTCATCGACTGGGGTGTCCGCAACTTCTACTCGGTCAGCATCTCGGGCTACCACATCGCCGAGGCGGGCGCCAACCCGATCTCGCAGTTGGCCTTCACGCTCGCCAACGGCTTCACGTACGTCGAGGCGTACCGGGCGCGTGGGATGGACGTGGACGCCTTCGCGCCCAATCTCTCGTTCTTCTTTTCCAACGGGATGGATGCGGAATACACCGTCCTCGGGCGCGTCGCGCGGCGGATCTGGTCCGTCGCGATGCGCGAACTGTACGGCGGCTCGGAGCGGAGCCAGAAGCTCAAGTACCACATCCAGACGAGCGGCCGGAGCCTCCACGCGCAGGAGATCCAGTTCAACGACATCCGCACCACGCTCCAGGCGCTCCTCGCGATCTACGACAACACCAACTCGCTCCACACCAACGCGTACGACGAGGCGATCACCACGCCGACGGAAGAGAGCGTCCGCCGCGCGATGGCGATCCAACTCATCATCAACCGGGAGTTGGGCCTCGCGAAAAACGAGAACCCCCTCCAGGGCGCCTACATCGTGGAGGAACTGACGGACCTCGTGGAGGAAGCCGTGCTGCGCGAGTTCGAGCGGATCTCAGACCGTGGCGGCGTCCTCGGTGCGATGGAGACCATGTACCAACGCGGCAAGATTCAGGAGGAGTCGATGCTGTACGAGCATCGCAAGCACTCGGGCGAGCTTCCGGTCGTGGGCGTCAACACGTTCCTGCCGCCGGAGGGCGAGGAGGACACCGCCGAGGTAGAACTCATGCGCGGCTCGGACGACGAGAAGCAGCACCAACTCCACAATCTCGATCTCTTCCAGAGCCGCCACGAGGCGGACACTCCTGCCGTGTTAGCCCGCCTCGGTGCTGTCGCGAGGGCACGCGGCAACGTGTTCGCGGAGTTGATGGAGGCGGTGCGGGTGTGCTCGCTCGGGCAGATCACGGGCGCGCTCTTCGAGGTCGGCGGACAGTACCGGCGCAACATGTGAGCCCCTCCGCCTCGGTGCCTCCGCCGGAGGACCGAGGTGGGCGGGGTCGTACACTGTGGAGACGCGCCCCGACCTCCATGCCTGCTACCCAGACCATCCCGCCTCCTGGATTCGTGGAGTGGTGGGAGAAGAACGTGACCGTGCTGCCGGGCAAGACCCTTGCAGACTGGCGGGCGCTTCCCGAAGGCACGCGCGCGGAGCTCATCAACGGAACCCTCGTCATGTCGCCGGCCCCTCGCGTCCTCCATCAGATCGTCGCAGCTCGCCTCTACGATGAACTGAACGCCTTCGTGAAGGCCCGCGATCTTGGGATCGTGCTCACCGCCCCGCTCGATGTCGCGCTCGGAGGCGAGCGTGGCTTCCAACCCGATGTCGTGTTCATCGCGAAAGACCGGCTGCACATCCTCGGGGAGCAGGAAGTGGAAGGTGCGCCCGATCTCGTCGCCGAGGTGCTCTCCCCGTCGACCGCCTACTACGACGTGACGGCCAAGCGGCTGGCCTACGCGGAGGCAGGGGTGAGAGAGCTGTGGTACCTGGATCCCGGGGAGCGAACGGCGGACGTGATGGTTCTCGATGGCGAGGACTTCGTGCCTGTTGACCGCGCAGTCGGTGACGGCACGGTTGCGTCTCGGCTGCTGAAGGGGGTCGAGATCTCCGTGGCCGAGCTGTTCCGCTGGCCGGGCACCTGATGCCGTTTCGCCCGCCTCGGTGCCTTCGCCCGAGGACCGAGGCGGACAGGCCCACTTCGGGACGCGTCGGCTGCATCCATCGTCAACGGAACCAAAACATGACATCTAGCGTGCCTGAAGGTCCACAGACGAGAGCGGCCGGAGGATCGAATGGCGGTGTTCGGTTCCTCTTCTCTCTTCCACACCTCCGATGCCGTCCGGCACCCCCAAGTCGCCCGCATACGTCGAGGCGATGATCCGAGAAGCCGTCGCCCACGTCGAGGCGTGCATCAAGCACCCCCTCGAAGACCTCGGCTTCTCCGGTCCTCACGCACGCCTCGACCTGACCGACGGTCAGCACGACTTCCTCGCGGGCTACATCTGGGGCGGACTCCAGCGGCTGCTCGAACTGGGGGAACTGACCGACGAGGCCTCTGTGGAGCGCGCCGCCAACCGGCTCTACGCCCGCCTCCTCGGGCCCTTCGACACCGACGGCTGCCGTCCGTGGCATCTCTGGATCGTTCGCGAGGGCCTCAAAGAGATGCAGCGGCCCCACGCCCTCCTCGGGTACTGCGCCGGACGCGGCGACGTGCTGGAGCGGATGCGCGCCCGGGATTTTCGGGCCGCGCTTGGCCCGGCGCTCGCCAACCTCACCGGTCCGCAGGGCGGCAAAACCGACGTGACGCCCGACTGGGATCGCCTCCAGTAGGCATCCACCGACTGCACCGCGCCGCGCGGTGCTTCCCTCTCCGTGGCGAAGGAGACCGACGGCGCGGGCCCGACGATTGAGAAGGGCCTGCGCCGTCGTGTTGGAGAGGGAACGCGAGGAGCCATCGCGCCGTGCATCGCGCGTGACCGACGTTGCTCTCCACTCCTCCCGCCTCGGTGGTCGTCTGCGCCAGCCTGGCACGGTACTCCTCGATGGAGCCCTGGTAGACGCCGACACCGGTCGAGCGGGCACGTGGCTCTTCTCCGAGCCGCGCGAGATCCTCGTTGCACGCGCGATGGAGGACGTGGAGCCGCTGCTGCGGGCCCTGGACGATGCCCTCGTGCGGGGGCAGTACGTCGCCGGGTGGCTGGCCTACGAGGCCGGATATGCCCTGGAGCCGGATCGCTTTCAGGGGGCTCCGTTCTCATCTCCGCTCGCGTGGTTTGGCGTCTACGGCGCGCCCTCCGCCGTGGAGCCCGCCCGCCTCGGTGACGCGCTCCCCGAGGCGGGTGGCGTGGAAGACCTCACGCCGGGCCTGGAGGCCGACGCGTACCGCCGCGGCATCGCGCGGGTCCGCGAGCACATCCGCGAGGGCGACGTGTACCAGATCAACCTCACGTGGCCGCTACGCTTTCGCACGGCCGATTCCCTCGCGCTCTACGCCGCGCTCCGCCGTCGCCAGCCGACCGCGTACGGGGCGCTCGTCCGGTCCGGCGATCTGGATGTGCTCTCGCTCTCGCCGGAGTTGTTTTTCCGTGTTCAGCCCGGCCCCACCGAGGCGGAGCGCATCGTCACCGCCCGGCCCATGAAGGGCACCGCCCCCAGAGGTGCCACGCCATCGGACGACCAGCGCCTCGCTGACCGGCTCACCGCCGATCCGAAGAATCGCGCCGAGAACCTGATGATCGTGGATCTGCTGCGCAACGACCTCGGTCGCGTCGCAACGCGGGGCAGCGTGCGCGTGCCCCAACTCTTCCACGCCGAGCGCTACCCGACGGTCACGCAGATGACCTCCACGGTGCAGGCCGATCTCCGGCCAGACATCGGCCTGGCCGACGTGATGCGGGCGCTGTTTCCCTGCGGGTCGGTGACGGGAGCGCCCAAGCTCCGCGCGATGGAGATCATCCGCGAGATCGAGTCCGGGCCGCGCGGGGTGTACTGCGGGGCCGTGGGCTACGCCGCGCCGCGCGAGGGGGGCGGGCTGGGCCGTGCGGCGTTCAACGTGCCGATCCGCACGGCCGTGGTACGCGACGGCGAGGGTCGGTACGACGTGGGCTCGGGCGTGGTCTGGGACTCCGACTGGCGCTCGGAGTGGGACGAGTGCTGGCTCAAGGCCGAGGTGCTGACCGGGCTCGCGCGATGACCGATGGTGGGCGCCCGGTCGGGCTGATTGAGACGATGCGGGTGGAGCACGGCGAGGTGCCGCTGCTGGAGGGGCATCTCGCGAGGCTGCTCGCCTCGGCGCGCGCATGGGGCTACCCGGCCGACCGCAGCGACCTCACCCGCTGCATCACCGAGGCGGTGGAGGGGCGTCCGAACACCACCCTCCCGCCACTGCTTCCCGTCCCGCCCCCCTCGTCCCAGTCTCTCCGCCTCGTGCTCTGGCCCGATGGCTCGGTGGACCTGACCCTCGCGTCTCTCCCCGGCGCCCTCTTCGGCACGGCCGCCGTTTACCCTGAACGGGTCACCGAGGCGGGCACGTGGCGCTGTACGATGAAGACAACGGCCCGCGCTCACTACGACCGCGCTCTCGCCTGGGCAGCTGCCCACGGCCTGGATGAGCCGATCCTTCTCAACCCGCAGGGCGAGGTGTCCGAAGGCGCGCGGACCAACGTGGTCATCCGAGAAGGCAGCCGCCTCGTGACGCCTCCGCTTAGTTCCGGCGGGCTGGACGGCGTGATGCGGCGCGAGATGCTCCGCCTCGGTGCTGACGAACGTCGCCTCACCCCTCGCGATCTCACCGAGGCGGACGAGGTTCTGCTCGTCAACGCGCTCCGCGGCGCGATGTCAGTGGAACTCCGCGAGGTCGCATAGGCTATCCTCCACCGTCAGTCCCGTCCTCGGACCCTCTCTTCTCTCACATGAACGGCATTCTCGACCTCCTCGCGCAGAACCTCGGCGGCCAGAACATGGGCCAACTCGCCGGCGCTATCGGCGCGAACGAGTCCCAGACCCAG
>JBCCPW010000092.1:0-9548 GCA_039024735.1 Bacteroidota bacterium | reverse complement strand
GAGCCAGACCACCAGAAGAGCTCCCTCGTTCGTCTTGCCCGCGAAGTAGCAGTGGTCCACGCGGTTGAAGCGGCCGTAGACCGAGACCCACTTGTACTCCGTCTGGTCGCTCACCGGGTTGTAGTCGATGACGGTGCAGTTTGTCAGGCGACTGTGGTTGGCGAGGTCGCTCGACGTGCGCCGGAACTGGATGACCGGCGCCCCATCGGGCAGGGCCCCGCCCTCGAATCGGAGCCCGTCCACCTTGAGGTAGTCGCCCCCGATGGAGAGCTGCGACCTCCCCGTCAGGAGGACCTCGCCCGGCGTCTCCGCACGAAGCGTGATGGAGTCTCCCGGCAGCCCATCCGTATCGAAGTTGATCGCCGTGTCCGTCCACGTTCCGTTCGCCATCGTGACGATGTCGCCGGGCTGCGAGGCCCGGATGGCCGTGCCCAACTCGGCCGCCGTGGTGACGAAGCGGTCGGTCTGGGCAAGCGCCGGGGCGGCGCCCATCGCGAGGAGCCACAGAACGCCCCAGATCTGCACCCAGTGAGCCCGCCCGCCTCGGGCCCGAGGCGGGGCGACTCGGGAGGCCTCACCATCCGGACCACAGGCGAAAGAGAGGCACGTCATCGGGCAAACGGAAGGGCGTAGGCGGCCTCGAAGAAGACCGAGTGCTGTGTGAGGGTGTTGTCGTTGCCGTTGGACAGCCACAGGTCCTCGTAGCGAAGGTGCGAGAACTCGTAGGTCACGTCGAGCGCGACGGGGCCGAGCGCGAACCCGAGCCCGGCGCCGAACACGTCCGCCCGAGCGGGCTCGTCCAGCAGGGCAGCGCCCGCGGGCGCGAAGGCTTGGGCTTGCTCCCGGTAGCCGCCTCGGAGCGCGAGCCAGTCGAGTGCCCGGTACTCCGCGCCGATGTGAACCGTGCTGCCACTCACCCACGGTTGAGTCGCCTCGGTGGAGTCGGCGAACAGCACGTCGGCGCTGCCGAGGGCGCGGAGGTCCACATCGGCCGCGACCGTCACGGCCTCGCTCGGCTCCACGGAGACCCCCACGGTGAACGCCGAGGCGAAGTCGATCTCGTCGGTTCCCGATGTCCCGTCGCTTTGCGTCCACTCGCGCGAGAGCGTGTAGCCGGGCTGCCAGACGGCGTCCACAGAGAGGAGACCCGTGTCGTACCCGCCCGCGATCGCCAGCCGGGTGCCAGAGTAATCGGAGGTGCCCGTCACGACGGTCTCGCCCCCGGTCGGGGCGGCGAGACTGAAGCGGTTTTGAAACCGGAGCGTGAACTCGCCTCGGTCGAGGAGTTGCTGGCGGTCGTCGGAGGATCCTGTCAGCACGGTCGCCGAGACCCCGAGAGAGAACGGCCCGCGCTGTGCCGCGAGAGCGGGCGTGATGCCGTAGACGGCCCCCTCGCGCTGGCGGCTGTACTGACCCCACCCGACGATGAGCGAGTCGCCGTCCTGGATGCGCGAGATCGGCTCCGGGCGGATGTTGCCGATGTTGGGGGTGAGGGCGTTGTTGTTCTGGAAGTAGTGGTCGAGGTTGGCGACCTGGGCAGCCCCGACGCCTGCGGTCAGCGAGACCCCTCCGGGGGTGAACGGAAGGGGCGCCGCCACGGCGCCGAGCGTCGGCCGCGCGGCCGAGAGGTCGTTCTCCCAGTCCGGCCGGATGTCATCGAAGGCGCGTGTGGGGTTGGGAGAGGTCGGGTCGTTCTCGAAGATGAGGCTCAGTTCCAGGTACAGCCGGTTGGGGACCCACGTCTGGTTCTGGCTGTAGTCCTGCGCGTTGTAGCCACCACCGAGGCGGGCTTCCGCCTCGGTGAGCTTCCGAAGGGCCGCCGGATTGGAGAAGAGACCCGCCGCCGTAGACAGACCCGCCGCACGGACACCCCCCATCGCACGAGCGCGAGCACCGACCGCCTCCTGCTGGTCGAGGCCCTGGATGGTGAGCGGAGCCGCGGCGTCTTGGGCGGTGACCGGCGGGATGTACGCGACCGCCGCGACGAGGGCGAGACCGAGGAGCAAGCGAAGGGACATCGAGAGAGGCGGGGTCACGGGAGAGTCGCGCCGATGGTGAGGCGGTGGACGGAGCCGAGGAATTCGCCCATGCCTCCGTAGCTGTAGTCAACCCCGAGGCGGGCCCCAGTGACGTCGGCGTTCAGCCCGGCGCCGAATGTGAGCCCCTCGGTGTCGTAGTTCATCTTGTAGCCCGACCGGACGGAGACGACCTCGGCGAAGGAGTACTCCACGCCGAACTGCATCTGCTGGTCGTAGTCGTTCGGCTGGTGGAGATCGTAGGCGACCGTCAGGCGGTTCTGAGAGTCCTGGCGCACCATTCCGTTCGGCCCGAGGAGATCTCCCGTGACACCGAGGCGGAACGTGAGCGGGGCGGCGAACCGCTCCTCCACGAAGGCCACCTCGGGACCGAAGTTCTGGACGGCCATCGCGAGATCGAGCGAGCGAAAGCCCGTCTCGTACTGGATGCCGAAGTCGAACAGCACCGCACCGGCGCCTGTCGAGACGCCCCCGTCGGCACCCACGAAGTCCCCGCCGTAGAGCGACTCGTGGACGTACTTGGCCGTCGCGCCTGTGGCGAACCGGTCTGTCAGGCTCCGGGCGTAGGTCACGCCCACGGCGACGGCCGAAGGGGTGAACGTGTTGCCGGTCAGGCCGGGGTTGTACGTGCCGTCCGCGTTGAAGCCCAGCTCCCCTGTTCGGGTCTCTGCGATCTCTCCGTAGTCCACCGACTGGACCTGGATGCCGATCTGCCCCGTGGTCCCGAGCGAGACGGCATACCCGGCCGACGAGATACGGGTGTCCACGAGGTAGGGGATGTGTGTCGCCGTGACTGCGTGTCCGCGGGTGTGGGCCACCCCCGCCGGATTCCAGAAGAGCGCCTCGGCGCCTTCGGCGAGCCCGGCGTACGCGTCGCCCATGGCGGTCGCCCGGGCCGTCGGCATCACCTTGAGGAACTGGAAGGACGTCGTGCCCACCTTTTGTGCCTGGACCGGCTCGCTCGCGAGCAGGAGGGCCACCAGCGCGAGAAGCGCCCCGAGGCGGAGGGGGATGCGGGAGGCAGTCATGGGGCTAGCGGATGATGACGAACTTGCCGCGCGTGGACTGCCCCTCGGGCGTCGTCACGACGAAGAAGTAGACCCCCGAGGCAAGACGCTGGTCGTTCCGCGTTTCCTGGAGGTAGGCCACGGAGTACGTCGGGCTGTCGTGCTCAATGGTCTGGACGAGTTGCCCTGCGAAGGAGTAGATCCGGATCGTGGCTTGGGCTGGAAGGCCGTAGAAGCCGATGCGCAGCGAGGACTCGCTCGCACCGCCGAACCCGGAGCCCACCACGAACGGGTTCGGCACGACGTACACTTCGCCGAGTTCGGTCACGGACCCGAGTTGCGTCTCGAACTCAGTCACGTTCGTGCGACCGCTCTTCCGCCCGTTCTCGTCCACCGAGACGATGGAGTAGTAGAACGTCTCGCCGACGGACGGCTCGGGATCCAGCACGACGTAGTCCCCCTCGGGCACGAAGCCGTACGTGGTACCGTCATGACGGAAGTCGGGGTCTCCAGCGTCCACCCGAGCAAGGACCTCCCACGGCCCAGCCGGGTGGGTGCTCCGTGCCACCTCGTAGTGGTCGAACGTCCCCTGGAGGCGCGGCGTGCTGAAGCTCTCCACCGCGTTGGACCAGTAGAGGACGTTCTGCGCCTGCTCGTCGCTCGCCACGTTGAGGGCGGGGGCAGGCACCGGGATCGGCATCTGGTAGATGCCCGCCTCGGGGTTGAACTCGGGTCGGTTGTACTCGGGGGCTGCGAACTCCGCTCCGGTGTACGCGAAGTACGCCCGGTCAGCGACCTCCCGGACCGTCACGACGTCGGAGTTGACGTAATCCGGAAGAGGGTACTCTGAGAGGTAGGCGCTCCCGTGTCGCTTGATGACCGTGCCCTCATCGGCACCGGGGCCGTACGGGAAGATGGAGGGGAAGACTGGGTTGCCACCGTAGCGAACGGTGTCGGCGTAGGACGCGATGGGAAAGAATCCGCGACTGCCGTCTTCGCCGCAATCCTCACCGCATGAGCCGCCCCAGTCCACGAGGTAGTTGTCTTGCTCCGGGGATGTCCGGTCCCGAGGCGGGAGGTACGCCTGCTCCTGCCGGACGGCTCCGAACCCGATCAGTTCGGCCAGTGCAAAGCGGGCGGTCTCCCCGATGGAGAACTGGTAGGGTCCGAAGACGGTGATCCGACCCGTCGCCCAGCGCGTCTGGCGGAAATTGTAGCGCCCAGCGCCCACCCAGTAATCGAGGTAGTGCTGGTATGCGGGATCGTCCACGCCACCCTCGGGAGGAATCACGGACCCCTCGCGAAGCGGCGCGTTCTTGCGCGTGTCCACCCGGAGGTAATTCTGGAGCTTCGATGCCCGAAGGTTGCTTGTCTCCTGCCGCACGAACCACGGCTGCTTGACCTTGACGCCGCCCCCGTACAGTTCCGTCCAGACGATGGCGGAATCGCCCTGGGCCACGTCTGCAAGGGTTTCCCCCTGGAGGGACAGCTGCTCCGTATCGAAGTGGAGCATCATATAGCCCGGCGTTCCCGGCGCGTTGAGCCCACCGCCGTTCTCGCCCGTCTCGGACCATTCGCGGTAGTACACAGGGTCCGGGAGGCCCGTCTGATGGTAGGTGTAGTTCAGGAACCGGAGCGGGTCGAACCGGCCACGCTGGTCGTTGTCCTGGTACTCATCATCAGTCCACGAGCCGTAGGTGCGGAGGTTGCCGAAGAGGTTGCCCGCGAGGCCGTACGAGAACGCGATCGTGACGTCGGTGATGGGGGTGTCCGTGTCCGGGATGGTGTCGCCGTCGCGATCCCCGGTGTACTCGAACTCGTACTCGTAGATGATGAGGTCGTCGTAGTCCGGGAAGCTCCACGCTCGGCTGGTGCGCGTGACCGTCACGCCGACCGGCGTGGCCCACGAGGCGACGATGATCTCCTCCGCCTCGTTGGGATCGTAGGCAGGATTGAGGGATCCGTCCGCCAAGACGGGGTAGTTCTCGCGCCGGGTGATGGTGAGTGGGAAGGCCCAGCGCCCGACGGTGATGTCGGGTTGCGACGCCCCGACCCCTCCGCTGAGCGAGTGGACCCGGTCGGTGGAGTCGGCGAGTTGGGCGGAGATGTAGACGCCGCCTCCGTTGGTGTAGTGCTTGCCATCGTAGCGGATGTCGTCCACTGTGACGCGGGAGTTACCGGGCCACTCCATCATGGGCACCTCGGTGGCGTTGCCGCCGCCACCCTGGTGGTACGCCCGGCCGATCTCGCCCGTGTTGAAGACGGTCTCGTGGAGCATCCCGCGCGAGTGGATCTCGAAGCGCCGTTGGGCCTCCGCCGGAAGGGCGACAGTCGCCAACCCGACGAGAGCGACCAGCGCTGCGCGCGTGTAAAGTCGATGGGAGGTCATCTCAGAGATCGACCGAGAGGCCGAGGAAGAACGAGCGGGGCGAGTTGTCGTAGATCCGGAAGACCTGATTGGCCTCGTACGGGAAGCTGTCCCCGAGGTAGAGTGCGAGGGCTTCGTCCGGGTCGTTGGTGAAGCCGTCCGGGGTGAGATCGGAGGGGTTCACGGCGAAGTCGTAGGCCCGGAGGTTGCGGACATCGCGGAAGACGCGATTGTAGTCGTAGACGCGCTGGTTGAAGAGGTTCGAGACCTCGAAGAAGAGGGAGCCTTCCGTACCGCTCGCGAGGCGGATCGGGCGGGTCAGCTTGAGACTCGTGTCGTACTCCATTGGGGCGCGAGCGTCCGCAATGAGCACATCCTGACCTGCGGCGAACGACGTGTACGGCCGCCCAGAACGGATGCGGGTGCGCATCGAGAGCGTCCAGCGCCCGAGTGGATGACCGCCTGCGATTTCCGGCCCGAGGGTGCGCGGCGTGGTCGCTGAGCCCTGGAGGATGAGATTGTGCGTCCGGTCGAAGTCCAGCAGGATGTCATTCAGCCCGATCCCGTCGCGTTGCTCGTCCACAGCGCCGTCGAAGTCCCGGATAAACTGCGGCGGGGCGTCCTCTGCATTGGAGGTCTTGCCCGTCGCGACTTCGTATCGGTACCGGAGGAATCCGCGCAGCGGGCCGCTGCGGCGCTGGATGGAGACTCGGAAACCTCGGATGTCCGCGTAGTCCCGGTTGATGTACGTCTGATACGGGATGTCTACTCCCTCACTAAAGAAGGCCAGCTGGACGAGGTTGCGCACGTCCTTGTAATAGCCCGACACATCTAGAGTGAACCCAACGGGGAGTTGCTGCGCGACACCCACCTCATACATTCGCGTCTCCTCTGGCTTCAGTTCCGGGTTGCCTAGTTGGATAATTGCGAGGTCGTTCGAGCGCTGAATCCGGTTCACGAGGGAGCGCTCGAACGGTGGGCGTTGCAGGAAGGAGCCGTAGTTCAGGTGGAAGACGGTGTTGAGTGAGATCGGGAACGAGGCTCCGAATCGAGGCTGGAGCCGTGTTACCCACGAAGTGCTCTCCGTCATCGCGAGGTCCGGGTCACGCTCTGCATTGTCCCCGACTGCAGGCTGGGTCGGATCGTAGTCCGGGTTTGCGTACGGGTTGTACTGATCGACGAAATAGTCCGTGTTGAGGTTGTACGCGTCGAAGCGGAGACCGAGGCGGGCAATCAGACCGTCGTATTCGATCTTGTCTTCCGCGAAGAGGCCGAACTCGAAGGGATAGACGCTAAACGTCTCGTCCTGCGCGTCTGAGGGACTGGAGAGGTTGAGCCGGTTGTCTACATCGAGGTGGTACAGCCGCCCCTGGGCGCCCACCTTGAGCAGGTGGTTGTTGCTGACCTGATCGTTGTAGGTCGCATCCAGGGAGTACGTGGAGGCGCGCTCGTTGCGGAAGTCGTTTTCCGTGTACCCGACGCGGAACTGATCCGGGGTGTTGAAGAAGCGCCAGACGGCGAGGTCGCTCGTGTCCTCGCGGAACCGATCCGGGTCCAGCACGGCGGTGCCCGTCTCGTAGTCGTTGCGGAGAGCGCTCAGCGTGACATCGAGGAAACGGCGCTCGTCTGGCACGTAGGCGAGCCGAGCTGAACCGCCGATCGTCGTCTCATCGAACTCCGCGAAGCCACGCTCGCGGTCCCACAGGTATTGCCAGAAACTGGTTGAGAAGGTGTACCCACGCACGCGGTTGAACGCCCCCGCGAGTTGCAGCGATGTAGCTCCGGAGAGAGCCACACGCGCGCTGCCGAGAAGCTGACGAGTCCTCTCCGGGGCATTGGTTGGGAGGTCGTACCACTCGTCTGCGAACCGCGCGCCGATGAACGTGCGGATACCGCTGGAGACCGGCCCGCCGATGGAGAGGTCGAACTGCGTGTCCCAGACGTTGTCGTACTCCGTGTCCAGCTCTTCGCGGGCCTGTGCCCAGACAGCCTGGGCGATCTGAGCGGCCTGGAGGCTGTCTTCAGCCGTATCGAGGCCGTACGCGCTGCAGAAGCTGAGGCCGATGGAGCAGGAGAACAGCCCCTCGCCACTGTCGCCGCCCCACTCCTCGACCGTGTCGAAGGCTAGGAG
This sequence comes from Bacteroidota bacterium, assembly GCA_039024735.1. Classification (GTDB taxonomy): domain Bacteria; phylum Bacteroidota; class Rhodothermia; order Rhodothermales; family Rubricoccaceae; genus Rubricoccus. Next base: position 2,006 of record JBCCPW010000092.1, on the reverse strand, counting down.
ATACGGGTTGTTCTCCAAACTGAACACACTCCCGCCGAAGTGCTTGTACCCAGGTGCCCGGACACGGAGACTCCCCGAGCCGTTCCAGCGGGTGAATCCGCCCGATTGAAGGGCCATGTTGATCACGCCGCTCTGGGCGTTGCCGTACTGGGCAGGGAAGCCACCCGTGATGACTTCCACCTCTTCGAGTGCCCCCGCGACAGGGTCGAAGGCGCGATCTCCTGTGAATGGGTTGACGATGTTGATACCGTTGAGGAGGTAGAGCTCTTCGCCAGTTCGCCCGCCTCGGAAGTGTCCGTCCGTGGCCTCGACGGTCAGGCCGATCACGTCGGCGAGAGAGTAGACGCCGGGGGCCTGCGCCACATCGCGCGGGCGGATGATCTCGCTGGAGGCCGTTCGCTCGGGTTCGATCTCGGGTCTCTCCGCCGTCACGACGAGGTCTCCCCCTTCGAGGGCGAGGTCTTCTTCGAGAAGCGTGAAGTCCGCCTCGGTGGTCCGGTCGTTGTTGACGACAACCCCTTCCTGGATGACTGTCTGGTATCCGAGGAAGGTGGCCCGGAGATCGTACGTCCCCGGGGAGACATTCAGAATGTTGTAGACGCCATCGACATCGGTCGAGGCACCTTGAGTGGTTCCGACGATGACCACGTTGACGCCGGGGAGCGGCACCCCGTCGGTGTCGACGATGATCCCACTGATTTTGCCCGTCTGAGCGTGTGCTCCGCTGGCGAGCACGAGCAAGAGGGCGCCGATCCAGAGTCGTAGCATGGAGGAGGAAGCGCTTCCGGTAGCGGAACGTACTTGTAACATGTCATACAAGTCAAGGCGCTGCTCCAGATCAACCCGACGAGGAACCGTTCCAGGGCGCATTGCCATCTGGAAGGAAACCTGTCGGGCGACACTCTTGACTGCAGTGCGCCCCAAGCGGCCCTTCGGGGTACCCCGCTGAGGACGGTCTTTGCGGAAGACCGAAGCTGGAGTGCCCGTGCCGTTCATCGCGGTGGGATGGGCAGTCTCCCAGCTGGTAGCGTTCCCTGCCCTGGTCTGGAGTTGAGGCCCGGTGCCGTGAAGGCCGTCGAAATCGGTCCGGCGAGTCCACACGAATCCAGATGAGTCTCCCAGTGTGTCCTGGGGTCCCATCCAGTCCAGACGAGTTCGAGCATGTCCAGGTGAGTCCAGGCCCGTCCGGCAGCGGCCCGTACAGGCAGCCTAACGGCTCTTCCCCATGAATCGGTGACCTCTTCCGCCTCAGCACCGAGGCGAACGGGGGGAGCCGCCGAGTGGGTGCGTTGGCGGGCTGTGTCCAAGATGCTCTCTCTCGCCAACCGAGGCGGCATCACCATCAAGGCGGCCCTACCACCAAGGCGGACGACTACCGCGACTCGGACTCTGGCGCCGCCACCCGCACCGACCCCGACTGCAGGAACCGCACCAGCGCCTCCGCCTCCTCCCGACGCCACCGCTTGATCCCCCGAGGATGCGTCCGCACGCTCCTCCCGTCGTCGTAGTGCCACCAGAGCTCCCCCGCCAGGTGATGCGTCCGAAGCAGCGGTCGCACCCGCGCGTAGTACGACGAGCGCGAGATCCCGAGCGCCGACTGAAACAGCGCCGCTGTCTCCTTCCCCGTCAGCGTCTCGCGGTCTCTCTCCCTCGCGGGAGGCAGATCGCCCCACGCACGGAGGGCGTGCAGCGCCTCCGAGTCCCACGGCGCCAGTCCCTCTTCCCCCCGCTTGTACGCCGACGACCTCGCCTCCCGAAGCGATGTCCACACTTCCTCTCGCTCCTGCACGACCGCCTCCTGCTCTCGCAGACGCGCCTCCAGACGCTCGCGCTCTACTGCCAGGCGCTCGCACAGTGCCTGGTACGTCGCCTCGGCGGCATTCTGGGCGTCATGGAGCACCCGGCTGAGCCTCTCCCGCTCCTGGGTCTCGTGCCGCTCTCCACTGCGCGTCGCGACCTGGTGGACTTCCTTCTCTCGCAGGTGGTTCAGTGCCAGGAAGTACTGG
>JBCCPW010000091.1:0-9571 GCA_039024735.1 Bacteroidota bacterium | reverse complement strand
GCTCAACCTGCCGGAGTCGGTCTCACACGAGCGCAACGCCGCGCGACCCGACCGCCAGTTCGGGCCACACGTGGTCCGCAACCAGCGCAAGGCACTCCGCCGCTCATTCAAGGGCCTCCGCCGCGAGGGCTTCCGCTACGTCTACGAGCTGAAGACGCCCGAGCAGGTGGACGCCGTCGAGATCATCCGCACGAGGCTCTGGTCCGACCGGCGCGAGGAGCACGGCCCGTTCGATATCATCGGTGACGTGCACGGGTGCATGTACGAACTGGATGCCCTCCTCGTCCGCCTCGGGTACACCGCCGAGGCGGTCACACCCGACGCCGAGCCGCACGCGGCCGCGCCCTACCGCCATCCCGAGGGCCGCCGCGCCGTCTTCGTGGGCGACCTCGTGGACCGAGGCCCGCGTAACCTCGACGTGGTCCGCACGGTGAAGGCGATGGTAGAGGCCGGGACTGCGCTCGCCGTCCCCGGCAACCACGACGTGAAACTGGTCCGCAAGCTGCGCGGAAAGAACGTCCGCGTAGCGTACGGTCTGGCCGAGACCCTCGCCGATTTCGCGGCGCTGCCCGACGGTGTCCGCCAGAAGACCGAGCGCGAGGTGGCCGATTTCCTCCACGGCCTCGTGAGCCACGCCGTGCTGGAGGACGGGAAGCTGGTCGTCGCCCACGCCGGGATGAGGGAAGAGATGCAGGGGCGCGGCTCCGGGGCTGTTCGCGCGTTTGCGCTCTACGGCGACACCTCCGGCGAGACCGACGAGTTTGGCCTGCCCGTCCGTCACGACTGGGCCGCGAGCTATGAGGGCCGCGCCGCCGTCGTCTACGGTCACACGCCCGTGCCGGAGGCGATCTGGGTCAACAACACGATCAACATCGACACGGGCTGCGTCTTTGGCGGGAAGCTGACGGCGCTTCGGTGGCCCGAGCGCGAGTTAGTGCAGGTGGAGGCCCGCGAGACCTACGCCGAGCCCGCGCGCCCGCTCGATCACCCCCAGCCCTCCCGCCTCGGTGCCGAGGCGGGCACCCCCAAGGCGGGCACGCTGGACTCCGGTGGCCTCCACCTCGCCGATGTGACCGGCAAGCGCGTCATCGAGACGCGGCTGCGGAAGGCGGTCTCCATCTTCCCGGAGCAGGCCGCCGCCGCGCTGGAGACCATGAGCCGCTTCGCGGCCGATCCGCGCTGGCTGATCCACCTCCCGCCCACGATGTCGCCCTCGAAGACCTCCTCGCGCGAGGGCTTCCTAGAGCACCCGGAGGAGGCATTCGCGCACTACCGCGCGCGGGGCGTCGAGACCGTCGTCTGTGAGGAGAAGCACATGGGCAGCCGTGCGCTCGTGACCGTCTGCCGCGATGCGGAAGCCGCGCAGCGCGTCTTCGGCGTGGATACCGGCGAGGCGGGCGTAGTGGTGACGCGCACGGGCCGCCGCTTCTTCGAGGAACGTGAGACCGAGGCGGCGCTCCTCGCGCACGTTCGCGATGCCATCACCGCCGCCGACTGGTGGGGCCGCTTCGAGACGGACTGGGCGCTGCTGGACTGCGAGCTAATGCCGTGGTCCGCGAAGGCGCAAGCCCTCCTCCGCCAGCAGTACGCCGCGGTGGGTGCCGCCTCGCGCGCCGCGCTCCCGCCCACCGTCGCCTCTCTCGAAGCCGCCGCCGAGGCGGGGGTGGACGTGTCGGACCTTCTCGCGAGGACCCGCCAGCGCGACGCCGCCACCGCGCAGTACGTGGAGGCCTACCGCCGCTACTGCTGGACCGTCGAGTCCCCCGAAGATCTCCGCCTCGCGCCGTTCCACCTCCTCGCGACGGAAGGCCGCGCGCACGTGGACCAGGACCACCGATGGCACATGGAGCGGGCAGGAGAGCTGACCTCCCAGGACGATCCCGTCCTCTTCCCGACCGCCCACCGGTTCGTGGACCTCGCAGACGAATCCGCCGTGGCAGACGCCATCGCGTGGTGGGAGACGATGACCGAGGCGGGCGGCGAGGGTATGGTGGTCAAGCCGCTCGACTACGTGGCGTACGGCAAGAAAGGGCTGCTGCAGCCCGCCGTGAAGTGCCGCGGGCGTGAGTACCTCCGCATCATCTACGGCCCGGAGTACACGCTCCCTGACAACCTCGAACGTCTTCGCAAGCGCAACCTGAAGCGGAAGCGCTCGCTCGCACTGCGGGAGTTCGCGCTTGGCGTGGAGTCCCTGGAACGGTTCGTGCGCGGCGACTCGCCTCGGCGTGTGCACGAGTGCGTCTTCGGCGTCCTCGCAATGGAGAGCGAGCCGGTGGACCCGCGCCTGTGATCGTCGCCTGACCTGCGGCTGTCCTTGCCGAGAGCAGCCGGTAGCCTGACGGGACGAACCAGCTACTCGCTCTCACCTCGGGCACGCTCCACGAGCCGAAGCATCTCCGCTGCGTCCTCCGCCACCTGCGTCTGGTACTCAAGGACGACCGTGCTCATCGTGCCTGCCGTGACGAGGGAGCCGTAGATCTCCGGGTCGGAGAGCACGGCCTCGGCCGATGTCGGGAACGGGGTCCGCCTCGGTCCCGCCGGGTACGGGAACGCCGCGTCCGCCTCGGCGAGAGAGTCCACCGACGACGGGTCGAGCCGGAGGAAGTACATCTCCAGCACGTCCGTAGCACGGATCAAGTCGGCGAAGGCGGCCCCGTACAGGTCCACGGACACCTGCACGAACGCTTGCCGCTCTCGGCTTCGCTCCACGTACGCGGGAAGCGCGGCGCGAAGGGAATCGTCGCTCAGAAGCGAAAGGTCGCCTGCGGAGACGATGCCTTGGGCCGTCCCCAGCACGGGCGCGGGGCTTCGGAAGTTGTAGCTGCCCCCGATCCACACGGACAGCGAGTCCAGCGGCGGTCGCTCGGGCGTGCGGTACGCGCGCAGCGCCAAGGCCACGTTTCGGTTGACGGCTCGTTGCCGCTCGGACGCCCGCTCCGCCTCGGTGGCGGTCTCGCGAAGATCCCCTGCGAGTTGTCGGAGGTAGACCTGCTCCTTCGCGCGGTCCGCCCGTCCCTGCCCCCACGCCGTCACCTGAAAGCCGATGACGACGCCGAGCACCACGACGGCGATCTCGATAAGGACCACGGCCCAGTCCTGCCGCCTAACAGCGTCCGCCAGCCGGGCGAAGAGGAACGGCCGTCGCGTTGGCGGCTCGGGTCCGGGACGTGTGGCGCCGGGCGTCGTCATCCGCCGAAGCTACGGGAGCGGTCTGGCTGATCGAAGCGACCGCGAGGGCGATGAGCACGAAATCTGACCCCGTCCGCCTCGGTACCGAGGCGGGGAGAGCTACCACTCGATCGCGTAGCTGAGTACAGGCAAAGGGAAGCCCTCGTTGACCTCCACCACGGCATCTCGCAGGAAGCTGTAGTCGAGCACGGTGTCCGCGGCACCGAGGGCATTCTTGAGTTGCAGGGCCCAGACATGCGAGGCACGGCGCCCGTTGCGGCGGTACGTCAGCGTCACATCGAGTAGCACGAAGCCAGGAGTGCGTTCGACAAACGGCCGGGAATCATCGAAGACAACCTCTTCCCGCAGTGTGGATGCGGAGGGGTCAATGGGGCTCCGTCGCTCCCCTCCGAGCGCCGCGAGTCGAACGTTCGCGCCGAGCAGGTTGGACGAGCCCACCTGGAATTCCCGACATGCCAGCACGTTCACCGCATAGCCTTGGTCGAACCGCGTGGGCCGCCAGATGCCGTCGCCGCCTCTGGCACGGGAGCGGAACGCAGAGGCAGTCAGGAGGGCATAGAAGCCGTTACGGAGAGGTCGCTCCACCGTCAACTCGACACCCAGGTTGTCTCCAGCGCCGTCGTTCACGAGAGCCTCGGAGAACGCCCAGTCCTGCCGGAAGTCGAGCATGGAGAACGAGCTGTCCGCGATCACCGGCACGTCGAACAGCCGCTGCGCATAGGCCTCTACTTGAACCCGAAGGAGATCCGAGAGTTGGCTCGAATAACCTGCCACGAGGTGATGGGCGCGTGTCGGTCTCAGCGTTCGGTTGGGTTGCTCACCGGCAGCGCCAGAGGCGAAGTAGATCCGCAGATCCTCGATTCTGCTGTGGAGCCCGTACCCGAGGCTGACGGACTGACCTCTGGCGAAAGCCCACGTTAGTCCAGCCCGTGGCTCGAGTAGAGTGCTCTGCGTGAGGGCGACGTGCTGTGCATGGAGCCCGATGGTTGCATCGAGACCCGCCAGGGGCGTCAGGCGAGATTGCACGAAGGCTTGCGCCAGCGTACTGATGCCCTCGCCAGAGGCGATGGATGTGATGGGGGCTCCGGATGTTGGGGAGGCCTCAAGGTCAAGATCGTAGACCAGCTGCTGGGCGGTCGCACCGGTCTTGAACAGATGGCGAGGGTTGACCTTGTGCGTCAGCGTGGTGCCGAGGATGAACCGAGCATCCGTGTTGCGGAGGGCAAGGCTTGGACGCAGCGAGAGATCGTCGGCGAGTCGGCTCTGATCCCAAACCGTCCGCCGGGCCGTTGCCGCTGCGTTCGACCGGAGGTAGGTATTGCGACCCAGCAAGAGGTGGTGCGAGAGCCCAACCGCTCCAACGCCAAGGTCGAGATCGACGCGCGTGCGATCCCAGAAATCGAACTCCCATGCCGTTGAGTCCGGATTCTCGTCTAGCGTCTGCCCGTCGAGGCCGCCGAGCCCCCAGAGTTCGAACCTCCCTGCCTTTGGTGTTGGCACGGCCACCTTGAAAGCGAGATCCTGATAGGTGGTCGTGCCGTCGGTCGGCAGCAGCGGGAGGAGCAGTCCGAGGGTGGAGTAGCGGTAGTTGAAGAGGTACGTGGACGGTGCCCCAGATCTAAACGGACCCTCGGAGGCAATCTCCAGCCCAAGCAACCCAGCTTGAGCCGTGTGCTCTCGCTTAGCGGGATTGCCCGTCCGAAACTGCATGTCGAACACACCTGAGAGGGCGTTACCGTATTCTGCGGGGAAGGCGCCCGTGAACACGTCCGAGTCCGCCAGGAGATGTCCGCTGAACAGCGTCTGGCCGCCGCCACCTGCGACCGATAGCCCCGCGAAGTGGCTTGGCGTAGGGATCTCAACGCCTTCCAGGCGCCAGAGGACGCCGCGTGGAGCGTTCCCACGGATCGTGACCGCGTTGTCTGAGACGCCAGAACCAGAGGTCGTTACACCGGGGAACGCCGCCACAAGCCGAGCAGGGTCGTCTACTGCCCCAGCATAGCGCCGTGACTCCTCCACTGAGAACGAGCGGGCGCTCACGGACGCCATCTCGTTCAGTGGGGTCCCATCGCGAGAGTCAGCTGTCACCACGACCTCGTTACCCTGCATGACAGCCTCGCGCAGCGCGATCTCCAGTACCGTTTCCTGCCCAGCCTGGACAAGCACGTTGGGGACACGTCGCGAGGTGTATCCCAGGATTCGGACATCCAGCGTGTGTCGTCCGAGAGGTACGTTGCGCAGCACGAACTGCCCGTCGAGGTCGGCCACAGCTCCGATCAATGGGTCGGAGTCTGCGATGGTCACGGTCGCCCCGACGAGAGGGGCGCGTGTATCGGCGTCTACCACCAGGCCACGAATGACTTGGCCTTGTGCGGAAGCGAGGACGGGCAGGAACAGGAGGAGGACGAGAGTGGAGCGCATGGGGCTGAGGCGCCATTGGCCTCTGGCGAAGTGGGACGCCAACCTGTTCTGCTCCGAAGTCAAACTCGACCTGCCCCGCCTGTCTGGACCTGTTCGCACGTCCATGCCCGTGGGTTCGGACGGTCTCGCTCGCCCAGTTTTCCCCGATGCCGCGCCTCACGGACAAGACGCCCCCCTTCCCGCAGAACACACTCATGTCCTTTCCAGAGGCTGCTCCCCGGCGTTTCAGAGGCTCTACGCCGCGACTCCGTGCCTCTGGCGGTACTGCGAGGGAGTCATCCCCGTGTGACGCTTGAACGCCGCGTTGAAAGACGACTTGGCCTTGAACCCCGCCTCCATTCCGATGGCCAGTACCGTCCAATGCGCGTGCGCCGGGTCCGCAAGCCGCGCCTTTACCTCTTCCACCCGATAGCGATTGACGGCCTCGTAGAAGCTCTGGCCGAGTTGGGTGCTGAGCACCTCCGTCAGGTTGTGTGTCGAGACGCCGAGCTCATCTGCGAGCACGCGAAGTGTGAGATCGGGTCGTCGGTAGAGGTGATCGGTCGCCATTCGGTCGGCGAGCCGCTCCGCGACCCGTGTGGCCTCATTGGCGTTCATGCCGGAGCGGGCGTAGGGGATAGTCTTTGGCGGAGCGGGAGTCTCGGGCTGCGGCGCTAGAGGCGGCGCGAACAGATCCGGGTGGCGCAGGCCGAAGTACCCGAGCGTGTAGACGAAGACTGCGACGGCAAGCAACGTGATGTCGTCGGAGAGCCCGTCTGGATCCATCCCCACGACGTGTGGGGAGCTTCCAGGCAGTGCAAACTGCAGAACCGAGATCCCAAGGATCGCCACCCCGCCAACAATCAACGTGCGAAGCCAGGTCGCGATGGCTTCCTTTCGTGGTGAGGGCAGCGTGTTCTGCCGGTACCCTCGCAGCGTCATGACCACTAGCCCTAGATACGCGAAGCCGTGGATCAGCTTGAAAGGGGCAAGGATGCCCAGCACTCGAGTCTGGAGGCTGAGGCTGGGGTCCTCCATCAGCGCCAGCTTCTCGTCTCCAGGCTGCAAGACGAACGGAAGGAAGAAGAGAGCAAGCAGGACAAATGGCAGAAAGTGCCATCCATCCTGCCGCGAGAGCACGGGTTGCTCTTGGATCAGAGCGCGAGCATAGAGATAGAGCAGGGGGCCGTACAGGAACGCGCTCGCGAGATCCAGACCGATCAGAGAGGGGGTGTGTCGACTAGCGCCCGAGGCGTGGTAGACCGCCATCGCGAGGTCGACGGAGAAGAGCAGCATGAGCCCCGCGAGAAGCCGATTGGGCAACGCGTTCCGATGGCGGCTTGCGAGGACCGCCGCGAGAAACAGTCCCTGTACAGCCCCAAGGAGATACAGGATCTCCAGGATGTCGGTAAGCGTGAAGCCAGTCATGCTGTCCGAGGACGCAGGAGTACTCGGCGAGCAAGGTACCGGAGAGGTGTCTTGTCCTGAAGCTTTACTCTGACGCCAAACGCCTACGCCTCGGCGGGCTCCGCGTCCAGCTCCGCCTCGCTCATCCCCGCGAGCAGCGGCGACGCCACACGCACGTCCGTCTCCACGGCGCCGTCGCGAAGGCGCACGACTCGGCGGGCATGCTCCGCGATGTCGTCCTCGTGCGTCACGACGAGAATCGTGTTGCCCTGCCGGTAGAGCCGCTCGAAGAGCCGCATGATGTCGGCGCTCGTTCGCGAGTCGAGGTTGCCGGTGGGCTCGTCCGCCAGGAGAATGGCGGGGCGGTTGACGAGCGCGCGCGCCACGGCCACGCGCTGCCGCTGGCCGCCGGAGAGTTCGTTCGGCTTGTGGTCCATCCGGTCCCCGAGCCCCACCGAACGGAGCGCCTCGGCGGCTCGCTCGCGCCGCTCCTTGCGCGAGGTCCCGGCGTAGACGAGCGGCAACTCCACGTTCTCCAGGCAGTCCTGGCGCGGGAGCAGGTTGAAGGTCTGGAAGACGAACCCGATCTCCCCGTTGCGCACCGCCGCGAGGTCATCGTCGGAGAGGCGCGAGACATCGCGTCCGGCCAGCTGGTAGCGGCCCTTCGTCGGCACGTCCAGGCAGCCGATGACGTTCATCAGCGTGCTCTTGCCGCTGCCCGACGGTCCCATCACGGCGACGTACTCGCCCTCTTCGACCTCCAGCGAGCACCCCCGGAGGGCGTGGACTTTCTGGGTCCCCATCTCGTAGGTCTTCCAGACGTCGGTGATCTCGATGACAGGCATAGCGTGGAAAGAAGGAGGGGCCAGCCGGGACGGTCCGCCTCGGTGGGCTCGCGGAGGGACCGAGGCGGGAGAGGAGAGAAGAGTCAGGCGCTGGTGGAGGGCCTCCTACTCTTCGTCATCGTCCGTGCGGACGGCGTCTCCAGGGTCCAGGGTGGTGCGAAGCAGGTTGAAGGGGCCGGTGACGACGACCTCGCCGCCCGCCAGCCCGGAGGCGATCTCGATGTGCGTGTCGTCCGCGATGCCGGTCTCGACGCGGCGCATTTCCACCTCGCCATCCACGACGACGAAGACGACGCGCTGGAGATCTTCCTCCTCCGGGACGGCATCTGGGTCCGCTGACTCATCGCCCTCGGCAGCAGCGGTCCGCAGGCTGTCGCGGCGGATCTCGTTCATGTCGCGCACGGTCACGGCCTGGATCGGCACGACGACGGCGTTCTCGATGGTCCGCGTGAACACGTCCACGGTGCCGTTCATTCCCGGGCGGACCTGAACGGCCGGTGTGCGAGGTGCGCGGTCCGTCTCGCCGTCGGCGCTGGCGAGTTGGACGGCGGCGGCGGTGGCGCTCTCCCCCTCGGCGAGGATGGCGACCGTGACGGGGAAGTTGGTGCTCTGCTGGCCGCTCGCGTTCAGTCCCGTCCGCGCGCTCGTCGCGATCTCCGACACGACGCCCGTGAGCGCGTCGTCTGGAAAGGCGTCCACCTCCACCATCGCGCTGTCTCCGAGGGCGAGGCGGGCCACGTCGGTTTCGCTGACCTCAATCTCGATGGTCATCTGGTCCAACTCGGCGATCCGCATCAACTCGGTGCCCGCCATCGTGGCCGTCCCGACGACCGTCTCGCCTTCCTCCACGTTGAGGTAGGTGACGGTCCCGCTCATGGGGGCGTAGATGGAGGTCAGCGCGAGCTGCTGGGCGGACTGCTGGGCGCTGGCCTGGGCGCTCCCGACGCGGGCCTGCGCGCCGCGCACGCGGGCGTTGGCGCTCGCGATGCGGGTGTCCAGGGTGTTGAGCCGGGCCTGGGCGGCCTGGAAGGTCGCCTCGGCCTGCCGGGCGGCGGCCTGGGCTTGCTCCAGTTCCACCTCGCTGCCGAGGCCCTGATCGAGCAAGGCCTGCTGGCGCTCCATCGCGCGGGAGGCGCGCTCGCGCTCCGCCTCGGCCTGCGCGATGTCGGCCGTGAGTTGCTCGCGCTCGGCGGCGACCTGGGCGGCATCGGCGCGAGCGGCGTCCACGTCCGTCTGGGCCGCGCGGACGCCCGCGATGGCTTGCTGGCGCTGCGTGGCGTAGACATCGGCGCGGATGCGAAGCAGAAGCTGGCCTCTCTCCACGCGGTCCCCTTCGTTCACGCCGACGAAGACGACCTCGCCCGAGATCTCCGGGGAGATGGAGACTTCGGTCTCGGCTGCGATCACGCCCGAGGCGGTTACGGACTGCGTGATGGGCCGGACGCGCGCTTCGGCCGTTTCCACCTCGGCGCCTTCGTCGTCGCCGCCGAGGAGGACGGCTGCGCCAATGAGGACGACCAGCGTGACGCCGAGGCCGATGAGAATCTTTTTCGTGGGGCTCATGGGGGCGGGGTGCGGGAGGGTCCGCCTCGGTACCGAGGCGGGCCGTCAGCGCATCGAGGTCAGAGCAGGTCGGAGAGGTCGTCGCCGGTGGCGAGGCGAAGCAGCGCGCGACGGAAGACGAGGGTGAAGGCCGCCTGGGCACGAGCCGCGAGGGCTTCGGCGAGGCG
>JBCCPW010000090.1:0-9581 GCA_039024735.1 Bacteroidota bacterium | reverse complement strand
GATGGTTCCTGCGGGGCGAGGGCGCCTTCCGGTAGAAGGGTTTTCGCATCCACGTACTCGCCGTTGCCGGTGTGGCGCACGAGGAACGGGGAGAGGTGCTCCCGGAAGCCGACGTACACAACGCGCTTGCCCGAGGAGGTGAGAGCCTGCACGACGGGCACGTAGTCCCGGTCGCCCGTCATGAGCACGAACGTCTCGATCTCTGGGCGTGCCTCGCGGATCGTGATGGCGTCCACGGCGAGTTGGAGGTCGCTCGTGTTGCGGTGCATCGTCGCCGGGACAAAGACCGGCTCAATGCCATGCAGATAGAGCGTCCGCTTGACGTGGCGAGTGTGATCGTCGAGGCCGGAGAAGTCCGCGTAGGCGCGGCCCGCGGTGATGCGGGTGCCGGAGAGGTGATCCCGGATGCCGTCAAGCAGCGTGGCGCAGATGTCGGCTGGGCTTCCGTCTGATAGCTGATGCTTGAGGTGATGGTGGAGGTTCTGATAGTCGATTAGAACACAGGCGTGAGTCATCGAAGGAGTGGAAAGCGGAGGTGTGTTAGGACGTCTCCCCGTCCAGTTCGAGGACGGTGAGGTGGTGGTTCGTGTAGACGCAGATGTCGGCAGCAGTGTGGAGGCCCTCTTCCACGATTTCGCGCGCGCTCATGTTGGTCGCATGCTTCATCAGAGCACGCGTCGCGGCGAGAGCGTAATTGCCGCCGGAACCAATCGCGAGGATGTCGTCGTCCGGCTCGATCACGTCGCCGGTGCCGCTGACGAGGAGGAGTCGGTCGGGCGCTGCCAGCGCGAGAAGCGCCTCCAGCCGCCGGAGATAGCGGTCGGTGCGCCAGTCCTTCGCGAGTTCGACGGCCGCGCGGAGCGTGTTCTGGTTGTACTGCTCCAGCTTCGCCTCGTAGCGCTCGAAGAGCGTGAAGGCGTCGGCGGTGGACCCGGCGAAGCCCGCGAGCACGGTGCCGCCGCCGAGCGGGCGAACCTTTCGCGCGGTGTGCTTCAGGACGGTGTCGCCCATGGACGCCTGGCCATCCGATCCGAGGGCGACGCGCCCGTTGTGGCGAACGCCGAGTACCGTCGTGGCGTGAATCTGCACGGAGTGGAACGTAGAAGTCAGAAGTAGAGCCCCGCCTCGGTGGTTCTGCAGGCGCACCGAGGCGGTGAATGGCCGCAAGCTACTGGGCTCTGGACGCCGGGTTGCAGCACAGACGAGCCACCTGGCGACGGGATGGCGTTCTGCACTCTGAATTCAGGAGATCGGTCCGTGCGTCAGCGCGTGGCACACCCGCCTCGGTGACCTCTGGCAGCACCGAGGCGGACCGCATGGAGCGACTCAGCCTCCGAGGTCGGCCAGCAGTTCCACCACCGCGTCCTGTGCCCGGTTGACACGGCTGGTGCGCACGCTGTAGTGGTTGCACATGAGCGAGAACGCGATCAGGTGGCCGTTGGCGGCGGTGACATACCCCGAGAGCGTCCGAGCGCCGGAGATGAATCCCGTTTTCGCCCGGACGTTGCCTCGTGCGTCGCCCGAACCGTAGCGGCGCTCCAGGGTCCCGGTCCTCCCGCCGATGGGCAGGGAGTCGTAAAACGCCTCGGCGATGGCTGGGTTGGGGTGCTCGTGCATCGCACGGAGAAGGCGGAGCGTGGCGAGCGGCGTGAGCCGGTTGAGGGCGGAGAGGCCGGAGCCGTCCGCGATGCGCAGGCTGGCGGGGTCCACGCCGATTCGGTTCAGGAAGGGCTCCATCGCGGCGACCCCGCTTCGCGCCGATCCGGGAATGTGCTCGTCTCCGGTGTAGCGGAGCGCACCGAGCGTGCGGAGCAGGTGCTCCGAGAAGACGTTGTTGCTCTCCGTGTTGGTCTCCGCGATGATGTTCTTGAGGCTCGGCGAGCGGTGCGTCGCGACACGGTCGAGGTCCTCGTAGTCGATGGTGCCGCCGTCCCACTCGTCCACGTCGATGGCGTCTCCGTCCACCTCGATGCCTTCGCGGCGGAGGACGGCCACGAGCGTGCGCACGAAGTAGGCGGTGGGGTTGGACACGGCGACGGCCTCGCGCTCCACGCGGCCCGCGGGCACCGAGACGGTCACGGTGAAGCGGTTGGAGGAGAGGTCGCGGCTGTAGCCCTCGCGGATGCTCCCGCCGTCGGTGGTAGTGGTGCGGTTGGCGAGTTGGATGTATCCCACGTTGGGCTCCACCTCGATCCGGGCGCGCTCGCCGGGACGGGTGCCGTGAACGGCGAGGTTGATCGTGCCCTCGTTGTATTGGAGGCCGGAGATCTCCGCGCCGTAGTACCACACGAGGTCGTCCCACTGCCAGCCGTCTCCGAGGGCGCGATCGTCGAAGACATCGTCGTCGCCGATGACATCGCCGGTGATCCGGCGGACCCCCATCGCCTTGAGGCTGTCGGCCCACTGCCGGAAGGTGCGCGTGAGGTCACCGCCCGTGTAGCGACCGCCGAACGTGGGGTCTCCCGAGCCTCGAACCACGAGCGAGCCGAGGAGCGTGCCATCGCGCACGTCACCGTCGGCATAGAGACGTGTGGTGTACTTGAAGTCCGGCCCGAGCGCATCGAGAAGCGCGGCGGTCGAGAAGAGCTTCATGTTGCTCGCCGGGATGAACCGACGGGCCGCGTTGCGATCGTAGAGCACGCGGTCGGCCGTGAGGTCCACGACGTACGCGCCCCAGTACGCGTCATCGAACGCCTCGGCGTCGAGTTGAGCGTCGATCAGGTCTTCCAGAGCCGCGACCTCCGCGTCGCTCTGGGCGAGGGCAGGCGCCGTCATCGCGAGGACGCCGACGAACAGAACGAGTAGACGAGAGAGGTGCAGGTTGCGACGCATCGGGAGGAGCGGAAACAGTGGGCGAACGAAGGGGTCGGGAAGGTAGTGCCGGGTTGCCTCCGCCTCGGTACCGAGGCGGACGAACGAACGGGTCTGCACGGAGAGGGCTATGCGCCCCCCGCGCCGGTCTCCAGGGAGTCGCGAGCGCTTTCCAGCAGCGTCTCGATCTCAGGGTCGGGGACGGCAAGCAAGACGTACACGTAGCCGATCTCTGCGAGTGGCGCGGTCGGGACGAGGTCGATCAGGAAGTCGTTGCGACCGGCAGCAGCATAGGCGCTGTCCACCTCGCCGATGGGCACGCCTGCGGGAAACACACCACTAAAGGGACTTGTCACGACGAGCATTCCGCGCTCCACCGGCTCGGTCTTGGGGACGAACTCCATCGTAAGACGTCCCGAGGAGCGGCCGTCCCACGTCACGATGCCGTCCAAGCCGAGGGCGTCCAGAGTGGCGGGGACGGAGAACTGCGTGTTTTGGTGGGGCATCACGACCGAATACCCTCCGCCGACGAGGAACACCTTCCCGACGAGGCCCCGCTCGTCGATGACCGGCATCCCAACCTCCACGGAATCCCCGCGCCCCACATCGATGGTAAGGAAGTTGGCCTGCTGTGTGAGATCTTTGGTCACGACCCGCGCCACGCGGTACGGCACCGCGAGGGAGTCGGCGAAGCCGAGGAGGCCACGCAGCCGAGCATTTTCGGAGCGGGCCTCTCGAAGACGGGCTACCTCGGTCGTGAGCGCGATGGTCTCGGCGCGAAGCCGCTCGTTCTCGCTCAACGACCGCCGAAACCGCCCGACATCGGAGAACACGCCCTCAATGGGTCCCGTGATGGCGAGCGCTATGCCTCGCGCCTCCCGCAGCACGGGGCGATTCCGAGAAACGAAGATCGTCGCGGCGGTGACGACGAGGACGGCCAGCAGGAGATAATCGCGCGAGCGGAGCCAGAATTGGGCAGCGGGGCTCGGGGTCATCGACTGGACAAATGGGGCGGCGACGCGAGGCGGTCAGGACGCTCCCGAACCTACGCAGCACGCGTGTTCTTCCTGCGCCCGTTCGGTCTCCGCCTCGGTCCCGAGGCGGGAGGACCTGAGGATCGCTACGAGAGGACCGCCGAGTACGACTCGGGGGCTTCGAGGACCTGACCGGTGCCCCGCACGACGGCCGTGAGCGGATCCTCTGCCACGAAGACTGGCAGTTCGGTCCGCTCGCGCAGGTACTCGTCGAGTCCCTTCAGCATCGCGCCGCCGCCGGTCAGCATGATGCCGCGCTCCAGGATGTCGCCGCCGAGTTCTGGGGGTGTTCCCTCCAGCGCCCGGACGACCGCGCTCGCGATCTGGTTGACGCCCTGCCGGAGCGCCTCGCGCACGTCCTCGCTCGTGACCACGCGGGTCTTCGGGACGCCCGTGACGAGGTCGCGCCCCTTGACGGACAACTCCAACTCGGGGTCGAGCTTCTGCGCGCTGCCGATCTCGCACTTGATCCGCTCCGCCGTCCGCTGCCCGATGAGCAGGTTGTGGTGCTTCTTGAAGTACTGCACCACCGCCTCGTCCAACTCGTTGCCGCCAACGCGGATGGACTCATCGATCACGATGCCGTTGAGCGCGATGACCGCGATCTCCGTCGTGCCACCGCCGATGTCCACGATCATGTTGCCGATGGGCTCGTCCACGCTCAGGCCGATCCCGATGGCCGCCGCCATCGGCTCGTCGATCAGACGCACGTCCTTCGCGCCCGCGCTCCGGGCGGCGTCGGTGACGGCGCGGCGCTCCACCTCGGTGATGCCGCTCGGGACGCAGATGACCATCCGCCCGATGCCGGTCCACCAGTTGGGCCGTGCGGTGCGGACGAGCCCCTTGATCAACTCGTCGGCAACGGTGAAGTCCGCGATCACGCCGTCCGAGAGCGGCCGGATGGTCTCGATGTCCTTGTGGGTGCGCTCGTGCATCATGAGCGCCTTCTGCCCGATGGCGACGGGCTTGCCCGTGCTGCGGTCGCGTGCGACGATGGACGGCTCGTTCATGACGATGCCTTGGTCGCGGACGTGGACGAGTGTGTTGGCGGTGCCGAGGTCGATGGCGACGTCAACGGAGAAGGGATTGCGCACGGTCGGGGAGAGAGTCGGGTCGCCCGGGTCCACATCTGGGCACGGCGTGTCACCACGCGCCGAGACGCCGAACCGGGCCACGGTCTGGGTCGGAAGCCACGAAAACGGCCGCTCTGGTCACCCGCGAGTGTTCCAGAACGGCCAGTAGAAAGGTACGCAGTGGGCTAGAGGCGGGCGCGTACGTGCGGACTTGATTTTTCGCGGAATGGGTGGAGGAGGGCTCCCACGTGACGCAACCGCCTCGGTACCGAGGAGGACAGGAGGGAGCGCTCGGGCCACAGCAGTTCTGTGGCCGTCACCGGCTCGCGGATCAGAAACTGTTTGGGGAAGGAGCGGGGAGCCGAGACCGAGCGTGGCAAGGAGCGCGAAGCAGGCGATGCGTACGCATCGGCGATGCAGCGTGACGCCGCAGCGGGCGGTTGCAGCCGGTCGCAGGCCGCGACTTTCATTCACCAAACCGTTTCTCAGTGGCGGAAGTGCCGCTGGCCTGTGAACACCATCGCGAGGTCCCGGCTGTTGGCGGCCTCGATCACCTCGCCGTCGCGCACGCTCCCGCCGGGCTGGATGGCCGCGACGGCGCCCGCGTCCGCTGCCGCCAGCAAGCCATCCGCGAACGGGAAGAACGCGTCACTTGCGACGACAGAGCCTGTGAGGTCCAGGCCCTCTTTGGCGGCCTTGCGCACGGCGATCTCGCTCGCGTCCACACGGCTCATTTGCCCCGCGCCGATCCCGAGAGTCGCGCCGCCCTTTGCGTAGACGATGGCGTTCGACTTGACGTGCTTGCAGACGCGCCACGCGAAGTCCAGGTCGGCCCACTCCGCCTCGGTGGGCACCCGTTCGGTTGCGACGGTGCAGCGTTCCCGGAGAACCCCCGAGGCGGGCAAGGTGGCGTCGGGTTGCTGCGCGAGGAGGCCGCCCGAGGCGGTGCGCAGGACGAGCGGCGGAGGTGGCGCCTCGGGGTCGTAGCGGAGCAGGCGGCGGTTCTTCTTCTTCATCAGCACGTCGAGGACGCCCGCCTCGTAGTCCGGCGCGATGATCAGTTCTGTGAACACCGCGTCGATGGCCTCGGCCGTGGCGAGGTCGAGCACTCGGTTCACCACCACGATCCCACCGAAGGGCGACACCCGGTCGGTCGCGAACGCCTTCGAGTGGGCATCGGCGAGCGCCTCCGCCTGTCCGACGCCGCACGGGTTGGTGTGCTTCAGAATCGCGACGGTCGGCGGGGCGTCCTTGAACTCCGCGATCAGGCCCAGCGCACCGTCCAGGTCCAACAGGTTGTTGTACGACAACGCCTTGCCGTGAAGCGTCTCGAACGGGACCGATGCCGCGTAGTGAGCCGCCTGCTGGTGCGGGTTCTCGCCGTATCGAAGCGCGAGGTGCCGAGGCACCGAGGTGGTCAACAGGTCGGGAAGGGGAGGGGTGTCTCCCGCCTCGATGTGCGACTCTGCGAAGAACGCCGCGATGGCGGCATCGTAGTCGGCAGAGTGCCGGAAGGCGGTCGCGGCGAGATCGCGACGGGTGCTGAGGCCGAGGGTGCCCGCGTTCGCGTCCACCTCGTCCGCCACGCGCACGTAGTCCCCCGGCTCCACCACGACGGCGACCGATCCGAAGTTTTTGGCTGCGGCCCGCAGCATGGACGGTCCGCCGATGTCCACGTTTTCCGCCGCCGTCGCGTCGTCCGCGCCGGAGGCGACCGCCTCGCGAAACGGATAGAGGTTCACCACGACCAGATCGATGGGCGTGATGTTGTGCTCGCGAAGCGTCGCGAGGTCCTCCTCGTCTTGCTTCCTCGCGAGGAGCCCACCGTGGATGCGGGGGTGCAGCGTCTTGACACGCCCGTTTAGGATCTCGGGGAATCCGGTCACGGCGGATGCATCGGTCACGTCGAGTCCTGCCTCGCGGAGGGTGCGGGCGGTGCCCCCGGTGGAGACCAACTCCACGCCGTGTGCCGCGAGCCGAGCCGCGAACGCCGCGAGTCCGGTCTTGTCGCTGACGGAGAGAAGCGCGCGACGGATGGCCACGCGGTCGGGCGGTGGCGGGAGGTCCTTGTGGAGAATCATGACGAAGCGAGGGGAAGGGCCAGCGGCAGCAGTCGGCGAGGTCACTCCGCCTCGGTACCGAGGCGGACACACACCGAGGCGGGGCTACTGGCGAATACGAACGAACCGCCCGCTGATGCTCAGCCGACCATCGGCGAGGAGTTGGAGGGCGAGGGGATAGAGATCGTGCTCTACCTTGAGCACTCGGGCCGCGAGCGCGGAGGGCGTATCGTCCTCGTACACGGGGACGGTCTGTTGCAGCACCACGGGGCCGGTGTCGTACTCGTCGTCCACGAGGTGGACAGTCGCGCCGGAGAACTGCGCCCCGTACTCAATCACGGCCCGGTGCACCCGCTCCCCGTACAGACCGGGGCCGCCGAAGGCCGGAAGAAGGCTGGGGTGGATGTTGAGGATCCGGTGCCGGTAGGCCGCCACCACCGGGCTGGGGATCTTTTTGAGGTACCCGGCGAGCGCTACCACGTCCACCTCGTGCCGCGCGAGAGCATCGAGGAGTGCAGTGGAAAACGAGGCGGTGTCCGGTAGGCTGGCGGTCGCGATGACCTCGCTCGGAATGTTTCGGGATGCTGCCCGTTCCAGCGCGCCGATCCCGCGTCGGTCCGTGATGACGACTGCTAACGTCGCCGTGAGTTGGCCCGCCTCGATGGCTTTCGCGATGGCACCGAGGTTGGACCCACCGCCGGAGGCAAAGACGGCCAGCCGCATCGGACTCGGGACGGAGAGCGGGGTCACGAGGGCGAGAGCGTGAGCGGGGAGAGGGTCGTCAGGTGGGCCTCGCCTCGCGAGACCCGCAGCCGTGCGGTCACGCCCACTGGCATCGGCGTCTTGCGGGGGAAGTGGCCGTACACGAGCCCTCGCGCCACCGGGCCGTTCACGAACTCCGCGTAGTGTCCGATCACCTCGTCCATCGTGAGGCTCGGGCGGTTCGCGGGAGGCGTCGCGCCTGTGAACGCTCCGAACACGAGGCCACCGAGGCGGTCCAGCACGCCCGCGAGGCGGAGGCGGGCAAGCAGCCCGTCGATGCGGTACGGGACCTCGCCCACGTCCTCGATGAAGAGGATCGCGCCCGTCAGGTCCGGGAGGTAGGGCGTGCCGAAGAGGGCGGCGACGAGCGTCAGGTTGCCACCGAGGAGGAGGCCCTCGGCTTCGCCCTCGCGGATGGGCGTGAGCCGCTCACCGCCTGGACCTGTGATCTCCCATGGGTGCGCGCCCCCCGCGATCTCCCACAGTTGCTGTTCGCTTTCGGCATCCAGCGTGGGCCAGTCGGGCGCGACCATCGCGGCGGACAGCCCCGGCACCCCGGCGTGCCTCCACGCCGCGAGGTGCAGCGCCGTGATGTCCGAGTAGCCGACGATCAGCTTGGGGTGCCGCGCCAGCGCATCGAAGTCGAGCGCGTCGAGGAGGCGGAGGACGCCATAGCCGCCCCGCACGCAGACGATGGCGTCCAAGTCGTCGCGGGCGAAGAGGGCGTTCATCTCCGCCGCGCGGTCGGCGTCGGGGCCCGACAGGTAGCCGAGGCGGGGCGCGAGGCACCGTCCCGGGTCCACCGTGAGCCCCCGTTTCCGGAGGGCAGTCAGCCCCGCCTCGGCATCGCTACGGGCGAGGACGCCCGAGGCCGGAGCGGCCACGGCAACGCGCGATGACGGGGTGAGGGGCGGTGGAAGCGGCACGTCGGAACGGAGAGCGTGCGAAGGTACCGAGGCGGACCGCTCGGGATGCGGACGGCTGAACCCACTCCCGAGGGGCCCGTAGCTTTCTGCCGTGGCTTCCGTTCGTCACCTGTTCCGCCTCGCCCTGGTGGTGTGCTTGTGTCTGAGCACGCAGAGCTTGCTCCTCGTGCAGACGGCGTTTCACCTCAACCAGGAGGCCATCGCAGAGGCGCTGTGCGTCAACAAGGCCACGCCGGAGACGGGCTGCCACGGACACTGCGAGTTGATGCGGCGCCTGCACTCGCATCAAGAGCACGAGCGGGAGCAAGGCGTGATCGCGCTGGAAATCGCCCTCGCGGTGGCAGCAGCCGACCTTGCGTCTCCCGCTCTCCCGGAGCCGCCGGTCCGGCCGACGTCTCTCCTCGGTCTCACCGAGGCGGGCGCACCCAGCGATCCACCCCTCGGGGTCTGGCGGCCCCCGCGCGCGGAGGAGATGCGCGTCTGAATCACGATCCGGATGCTCTGTTTCCGTGATCCCTCGCGATGGTCTGCTCCCGTCTGTTGAACGGCGCGACTCGCGATGGCGTCGTCCGGCCACGCGTTGAGCGTGCGCCTCTCCTCCCGAGCGCGTTTCCCGCCTCGGTGCTTTCCCCGACTTCCATGCTTTCCAAGACACTCGGCGCCTGTGCGGCGCTCCTCCTGCTGGCGACGACCGTCAGCGCTCAGCCCTGGACCTCCCACCGCCCCGACGGCCACGCCCCCATCGGCGTCATGGCCGACCACACCCACGAGGCGGGCGAGGTCATGCTCTCCTACCGCTTCATGTACATGGACATGGCGGGCTCCCGCGTCGGAACCGATGCCATCGCCGACGAGACCATCGTCAGCCCGGACGGCGAGGGCTTCATGGTGACGCCCACCGAGATGCCGATGCAG
>JBCCPW010000089.1:0-9738 GCA_039024735.1 Bacteroidota bacterium | reverse complement strand
GAGGGCGAGGGAGGTGGCGACGTTGGCCTCGCCGCCGCCGTAGACGAGGTCGAAGGTTCGAGCCTGTCGGAATCGCGAGAAGCCGGGGGTGGAGAGGCGGAGCATGATCTCGCCGAAGGTGACGACGGTCGGCATGGTGGGTCGGGTGGGTCCGCCTCGGTACGGAGGCGGGAGAGTCAATCGGCGGCGCGCGTGAGGCCGTCCGCGCGGCGGTCCGCGACGGACTCGACGTGGAGAGGGCGGCGACCGGGGCCAACGACGCGCACATCGCGAAGGGTGAGGCCCCGGACGTGGCCGACGGTGAGGTGGGCGTCCACGGACGCGAGGTCCACCGAGCCTGGAATGACACCGAGGCCTCGGATGCCGCCGGGCTTGCGTCGGCCGCTGAGATCCGCGGGCTCCGACACCCGGAGGGTCATGTCGCGAAGGGTCAGGCGCTCGATGGGGGCATCGGGACGCCCGGCGATGAGCACGTTGCCGCGCGTCGCGAGGTCGAGCCCGGCCAGTGTCACGTCACGGACGGTCCCGAGCGGGCTCGTCTCGTCGCGGCGGTCGATGTCGAGGTAGACCGGGTACTCGGTCCCGTGGCGCGTGGGCTCGCCGCCGAACGTGACGGTCTCGATGCGCACCTGCTCCACCGTCCCCCCGTCTTTCATGAACACGGCGATGCCGTAGCGCGTGTCGCGGATGGCGACGTTCTGCACGAGGACATGCGCGATTCGGTCGCCGGTTCGGGTCCCAAACTTGATCGCCGCGTCGTCGCTCGCAAGGACGGCGTTCGTGACGACGACGTTCTCGACCGGCTGCCCTCGGCGCGCCTTGAAGCAGATGGCGTCGTCTCCCGTGCGGATGATCACGTCCGAGATCGTCACGTCGCGGGCGCCTCGAAGGTCAATCCCGTCGGTGTTCGGCGACCGAGGCGGGTTGTCGATGGTGGTGCCTCGAACGGTGACGCGCTCGACGCGGTTGAGGTTGAGCGTCCAGCCGGTGCTGTTGACGAGGCGCACGTCACGGATCGTGAGACCGCGCACGTCCTGAAAGACGACCCAGAACATCGGTCGCCCCTCGGTTTCGTCACCGGTCTCGGCATCGTAGGCGAACTCCGGCCCCCGGCCGTCGATGGTGCCGGTTCCCGTCAGCGCGATGTTCTCCGCGCCGAACGCGGCCAGCAGCGCACGACGGCGCCCCGGGCGCTCGCTGGTCAACTCGGGCTGGAACGGGTAGTCCGCGAGGTCGGTCGAGCCCCTGAGGAGAGCGCCGCCGTCGAGGTGGAAGCGGATGCCGCTCGCGAGGCGCACCGTCCCGGTGTCGAACGTGCCCGCAGGCACGCGGACGGTTCCGCCCCCTCGCGCGGCGCAGGCATCCACGGCGGCCTGAATCGCGGCCGTGTCGAGCACGTCGTCGTTCGCGACCGCCCCGTACTCGGTCACGACGCAGTCCTGGGCGGCGACCGTCGTGGCGAGAGCGAAGAAAAGGGCGAGGGCGCGCATGTCAGGCGGCGTCAACGGACTGGCGAAGACGGCGAGCGTTGGCGGTCAGCCGGTCCCAGTCGCCCGAGGCGACCGCATCCCGCTCCACGAGTGCGGAGCCCGCACCCACCGCGACGGCGCCCGCGCGGAGCCACTCCGTCGCGTTGTCGAGCGACACGCCGCCGGTCGGCATGAGCTTGAGGAACGGCATCGGCGCGAGGACGCCCTTGATGAACCCTGGCCCGAGGCTGCCCGCCGGGAAGACCTTCGCGACATCGGCACCGGCCTCGTGGGCGGTCAGGATCTCGGTCGGCGTGAAGCAGCCCGGCATGGCGGCGGCGTCCATCGCGTGGGCCGCCTCGATGATCTCGCGCTTGAAGACCGGACTCACGACGTAGCGCGCGCCCGCGTTCACAGCCGCCTCAGTGGTGGCGGCATCGGTCACGGATCCTGCGCCCACGAGGACGGCCTCGCCCAGCGCCTCGGTGACGGCGCGGATGCCGTCGAGCGCGTTCGGGACAGTCATGGTGACCTCGAAGCACACGACGCCGCCTCGTGCGAGGGCGCGGGCGATGGAGACGAGCTTGCCGGGCTCGTCCGTACGGACGACGGCGACGGCTCGGTCCGCCTCGATGGCGGCGACGACGCCCTCGCGGGTGGACAGGTCGTGGGTGGAGAGTGCCATCGTCAGGTGCGAGCAGTGGAGGTCCAGAGGCCGAGGAGGTAGGCGGCTCCGAGCGCACGGTCGAAGAGCCCGTAGCCCGGGCGGACTGACGCGTTGCCGCGTTCCGTCCAGATCTGGCGGCCGTGGTCCGGTCGGAGAGGGCCGTCGAAGTCCTCGCGCTTGAGGGCTGCGATCACGCCGGGGAGGTCCACGTCGCCCTCGGGATGCGCCGTCTCGGTGAAGTCGCGCGAGCCTGTCATTTCGCCCCGGTCCGCCTCGGTACCGAGGCGGGCCACGTTGCGGAGGTGCGCGAAGTAGAGGCGCCCGCGCAGCGAGAGGCGTCGGGCAGCGTCGGGCAGGCCGGAGATTTGGGCGGGGTCCGCGCCGAGGGAGCCGGTGCAGAACGTGACGCCATTCGCGGGGCTGTCCACGAGATCGCAGACGCGCTCCAGAGCCTGGGCGGACGTGACCACGCGCGGCAGGCCGAAGAGCGGCCACGGCGGATCGTCGGGGTGGATCGCGAGCGCGACACCCGCGGACTCCGCAACGGGCACGGCGCGTTCCAGAAACCACCCGAGGTGATCCCACATCTGCTCGGGCTCGATGGCTTCGTAGGCCGCGAACAGGCGCCGGAGGTCCTGTGGCGAGTGCGCGTCCATCCAGCCGGGCAGCCCGCCACTCGCGAGGGCTTCTTCTACGTTCGCGAGGTCGCTCTCGGCATACGCCAGCGCCTCGGAGCCGTCCGGCATCGCGCGATGGAGATCCGTCCGCGTCCAGTCGAAGACGGGCATGAAGTTGTAGCACACCACGGGCGGGAACGGCCCGCCTGCGAGTGCTGTCCCGACGGCCTCGACGCTCGCGCACCACGCCTCGGTCAGTCGCTCACGATCGTCCGTTCCGAGCTTGATGCCCTCCGGGACCGGGATCGACTCGATGCACGAGATCGCCAGTCCCGCAGCCTCCACGCGCTCGCGCACCGCCCGGACGGCCCCCTCGGTCCACGCCTCGCCGGGCCGTACGTCGTGGAGCGCCGTCACGATGCCCCCCACGCCAGGGATCTGGCGGATGTCGGCGAGCGCAATGGGGTCCGTCTCGCCGTACCAACGGAACGAGAGCGTCATCGCGGCGCGAGGGCGAGGTGAGCGTCGAGGACCATCGGCAGGCCGTCGTCCAGGGCGCGGGCGGTGATGCGGGCGACCTCGCTTGCGAACGCCGGACCGGTTCCGGGGAGGTCGGTGAGGTCGTGGCCCCAGAGATCGGCGTCGGACAGAACCTCAAGCGCGATGGCGAAGGCGGCGTCGGGGCGCTCGCGCCAACGGATGCGGATGGACTCCGCGCGGTCGTCGGTTAGCACGTCGGCCGTGGCGAAGCGGAGGGCGCCGTCGGGCGGGATGCCGTCGGCCTGGCGGTGCAGGAGCAGGAAGGCCGCGAACCCCAGCGCGATGGCGTCGGGCACGCGACCGAGGCGGTCGAGCGCGAGCACACTCGGGACCGCACGGACGCCCAGCTTCATCGTCTGCTGGAGCGTGATGGACCGCAGTTCGTGCCGGATGAACGGGTTCGCGAAGCGGTCGTGGACGGCCCGCGCAAACGGCTCCGCCGAGGCGGGATCCGCACCGATGGTCTCCAGGTCCGCCGCCACGGCGGGGACCAATTCACCGAACAGCAGCCGGTTGAGGAAGGCACCCACGCGGGCGTCCTCAACGGCCGCGCGAACGGTCTCCAGTCCGCACCCCAGCCCCACCGGGACGAGCAGCGTGTGCGCCGCGTTGAGCAGCCGCACCTTGCGCAGCCGGAACGGCTCCACGCTCGGCGCGATCACGATGCCTGCGCCTGCACTTGGGTCGCCCGAGGCGAAGGGCAGCCGCTGGCGGAGGTCCTCTACAGACGTGCCCTCGGGGGGCTCGATGGCCCAGAGCCGGTACGGTTCGGTGTCGGTCATCAGCGGATCGCGATGGCCGACGGCCTGCTCCGCCTCGGTGAGGTCCGGAGGAGTGCCCGTCACGATGCGGTCCACGAGGGTGTCGCAGAACGTGACGTGCGTATCGATCCACTCGGCGAAGAGATCGCCCCAGCCCGCGCGTTCTGCCCATCGCAGCACGAGGTCGCGCAGGACCGCCCCGTTGCTTTCGACCAGTTCAGTGGGTAGGACGACCGCCTCCGCCTCGGTACCGAGGCGGGACCAGCGAGCATGAAGCCACGCCGCCAGCTTCGCGGGGAACGACGCAGGCGGCTCGGCTTCGGCGTCATCCTCGTCGTTCCAGGTCAGGCCGACCTCGGTGGTGTTGGAGATCACGAGGTCCACGGCCGGGTCGCGTGCGAGGTCGAGGACGGCGTCCCACTCGTCACGCGCCGAGAGCGCCCTCGCGACCGACCCGATCACCCGTGTCTCGTCTACGGTCTTCCCCTCCTCCCGTCCGCGCTCGCGGAGCGTGAACAGACCGTCTTGCTCGTTGAAGGCCGCTCCGCGCCCGCTCCCTGTCTGGCTCACGACGACGGCGCGACCGCGCCAGAGGCCCTCGCGAGCGGATCGGTCCAGCGCGTCGTCCACGAGGCCACGGAGCAGCGCGCCCGTCCCGAACTGGACGGCACGGACGGGGGGCTCGTGGATGGCCTCACCGCGACTTCGGAGGAGGTCGGCGGAGAGCCGGGGGAGAGAATCTGTACCCTGTACCATGTACCCAATCAGAGCGTCACGCCGCCTTTCCAGATGGCGATCTCGCGGTAGTCGTTGGTTTCGTTGTTCGTGCGTCGGCCGCTGGCGATCTCCAGGACGGAGGCCGTGAGCCGGTCGGCGAGAGCGTCCATGTCGGCGTCTCCCGTCAGGAGGTCGCCCGCACCGAAATCGATCCAGTGCGGCTTGTGCTCGGCGATGGTGGGGTTGGTGGCCACCTTGACCGTCGGCGCGGGGAAGCCGAGCGGGGTGCCACGGCCGGTGGTGAAGAGGAGCACCGTCGCGCCGGAGGCCGTGAGCGCGGTGCACGAGACTCCGTCGTTGCCGGGCGACTCGATGAGGCCGAGACCTCCGGCGAACGCGAAATCGGTGGTGGTCCCCGGGACCGAGGCGGTCTGCGCGTAGCCCAGCACCTCGGCGACGGGCGCGCGACCGCCCTTCTGGATCGCGCCGAGGGACTTCTCCTCCAGCGTTGTCAGCCCCCCGTCTTTGTTGCCGGGGCTGGGGTTCTCGTAGACCGGCTGGTCGTGGGCGACGAAGTAGTCGCGGAAGCGCTGCACGAGATCTACGGTCTGGTCGAACACCTCGCCGGAGGCCGCGCGCTCCAGTAGCACCGCCTCGGCGCCGAACATCTCGGGCACCTCGGTCTGGAGCACGCGCGCGCCCCACGCCGTCCACCGGTCCGCGAGGCGCCCGAGGAGGGGGTTCGCCGTCACGCCGGAGAACCCATCGGAGCCGCCGCACTTGACACCCAGCACGAGCCGGTGGGCGGGGACGGTCTCACGTCGGTCCTCGCGCATCCGGGCGACGATCTGCTCCGCCGCCTCGATGCCCGTCTCGATCTCGTCGCCGACGAGTTGCGCCACGAACGATTCGAGGCGGCCCGCCTCGCGGCGCGATCCATCCGGGTCGGCGGCGTCGAGGAAAGCGGCGAGTTGGTTGTTCTCGCAGCCGAGGCCGAGGACGACCGCCCCACCGCAGTTGGGATGCCGCGTGAGCACCGCGAGGAGGTCGCGCGTGCGGGCGTGATCGCCACCGAGCTGGCTGCATCCGAACGGGTGCGCGAAGGCGTGCGCGCCGTCGATGACGCCCTCGCCCTCGGGGCCGTACCGTCGGTCGATGGTTCGCGCGATCCGCTCCGCGGCGCGGTTGACGCAGCCGACCGTGTTGAGCACCCACAGCTCGTTCCGCGTCCCGACGCGGCCGTCCTCGCGCACGAACCCCTCCCACGTCGGCTCCGGGCCGGGATCGGGCAGCGCGGCCAGGGTCTCCGTCAGAGGTTTTGGGCGGACGCTGGAGACATCGGCGTCCCCGGAGAGGGCCGTCGCGAGGTTGTGGCTGTGCACCCACTCGCCCGGCGCGATGCGCCCGGACGCACGGCCGATGGGGAAGCCGTACTTGATGACGGGCTCGCCGGGGGCGTGCGGCCGGAGCGCGAGTTTGTGTCCGGCCGGGATGGCCTCGCGGAGGACCAGCCCCTCCGCCTCGGGACCGAGGCGGACCGATTCGCCTGCCTCCATCGCGCGAACGGCCACGGCGACGGTGTCGGACGGATGGACGCGCAGGGCGGACGGTGCCTGTGGTGCGGTCAGGGTCATGGCGCGAGATCGGGCAAGGCGGTGCCGGTGAGCAGCGGCAGGACGAGGACGGCGAAGAGCGTCACGATCACCGCGAACGTGAGGTTGAGCCAGACGCCCGCGCGGGCCATCTCGCCGATGCTGACGTGCCCGCTGCCGTACGCGATGGCGTTGGCGGGCGTGGCAACGGGCAGCATGAAGGCACAACTCGCCGCGACCGTCGCGGGGACCAACAGGAGGGTCGGTGCGGCCCCCACCGTCACGGCCAGCGCGGCCAGGACCGGCAGGAAGGCCGCCGCGGTCGCCGTGTTGCTCGTCAGTTCCGTCAGCACCACGATCACGGCCGCGACGATGCCCACGAGCGCCCACAGCGGGAGCGTGCCGAAGACGCTCAGGCTTTCGCCGATCCACGACGCGAGTCCGGTGCTGGAGATCGCGCCTGCCAGCGAGAGGCCGCCACCGAAGAGCAGCAGGACGCCCCAGGGCAAGGTCTTGGCCGTCTCCCAGTCGAGCAAGCGCGTGCTGGGTCCGTCCGCCTCGGCACCGAGGCGGGACGAGCCGGACGGCAGCGCGAACAGCGCGAGGCCGCCCGCGATGGCAAGCCCGGCATCGGTGGCGCCCGGCACCAGGTCTTGCCAGAGCTGCCGTGTCATCCAGAGCAACGCAACGGTCCCGAAGACGAGCCCGACGCGGACCTCAGGGGCGGAGATCGGCCCGAGGGCCGCCCGGCGTTCGCGGATGAACGCCCGCCCGCCGGGGATGCCGGGAAGACGCAGCGGGAAGAGAACCCGCGTCAGCATGAAGTAGATCACTGTCAGCCCGATCCCCACCATCGGGAGCCCGACCGCCATCCAACCTGCGAACGTGACCTCCACGCCATACGTCTCGCTCACGAAGCCCGCCAGAAACGCGTTCGTCGGCGTCCCGATGAGTGTTCCGAGTCCGCCGATGGAGCAAGCGTAGGCCACGCCCAGCATCAGCACGAGCGCGAACATCCGGTCCTCCGCCTCGGTCCCCACGTCGTCGCGCTTCGCGAGCGAGACCACCGAGAGCGCGATGGGCAGCATCATCACGGCCGTGGCGGTGTTGGAGATGCCCATCGAGAGGAGCCCCGCCGCGAGCATGAATCCGAGCACGATCCGCCTCGGCTCCGTCCCCGCTGCCGCGATCACGCCGAGGGCGAGCCGCGTGTGCATGTTCCACTTCTCCAGCCCCTTCGCGAGGAGGAACCCGCCGAGGAACAGGAAGATGATCGGGTTGGCGTAGGGCGCTGCCGCGGCACGCATGTCCACGACGCCCGCCAGAGGAAACAGCGCCAGAGGCACCAGTGCCGTCGCGGGGATGGGGAGCGCCTCGGTCATCCACCAGCACGCCATGAGCAGCCCCACGCCCGCGGCCCGCCAGGCCTCCGGCGTCATGCCCTCGGGCGCGGGCAGCACGAGCGTGGCCACGAAGACGGCCAGCCCGGCCCACAGGCCGAGCCTCGGCGCCAGTCGCTGGCGGTCGTTGGGAGCGGGGGTGGCGGTCGTCATCGGCGGCGGTCGGCGTAGGCCTGCGCAGCGCGTTCGATGGCGCCCTCGCGCGGCGTGAGTCCGAGGCCCGGCGACGTAGGCACGGCGATGAGTCCGTCGGTGAAGGCCGTCCGGTTCTCGAACAGGTCCCACAGACTCGCGGCCTTGTCCGGATGCGGGTGCTCTTGGGGACGCGTCGCGCGGAGGATGCTCGCGCAGAAGTGGAGGTGCGCCGCCGTGCCCAGTGTGGGCCGCGTCGAGTGAACCGAAATCGGGAGGTCGAAGGCGCTCGCGAGAGCGGCGATGTGGCGGCCCTCGGTGAGGCCCCCCGCCCGGAGCAGGTCCGGGTTGATGACATCGGGCTGGCCGTGGACGATGAGGTCGCGGAACTGCCACCGGGAGTACTCGTGCTCGCCCGCCGCGACCTGGATGCCGTCGAGCGCACGGGCCACCTCGGCGTGATCGGCGTAGTTGATGTAGCCGACCGGCTCCTCGAAGACGCTCACGTTGAACTCGTCGCGGAGCCGGGCGCCGACCTCGATGGCGCGGGCAGCGGAGTATCCGTTGTTGGCATCCACGTAGAGCGGGAACTCCATCCCGATCTCGGAGCGAATCGCGGCGACCGTCGGGAACGTAGGGTCGTCCACGGGATCGACGTTCGTCTGGCGGATGTCCATTCGCGCCTTGACGGCCTTGAACCCCAACTCCACCAGTTCGGCCGAGAGCCGGGCCATCTCCGCGGGCGGGTTAGTCCCGTCGTCGATGCTGATGGAGCCGTAGACCGGGATCTCCGTCCGGTACGCCCCGCCGATGAGGTCCACGCACGGTCGTCCGAGCACCTTGCCTCTGGCGTCCCACAGCGCGAGGTCGATGCCGGAGATCGCGGACGACATCAGCCCGCCTCGGCCCATGTCATCGAATCCGAAGTAGAGATCGGTGAACGTCCGCTCCGCCGCAAAGAGATCGCGCCCGACGACATGGTCCTCCATCCGCTCGATCACGGCCGCGACGACCTCCGGCCCGGCCCCCGCGCGGTCGGCCTCGCCCCATCCCGTCACACCTGCGCTCGTGCGGACACGCGTGAAGAGGGCGGCACCGACGTAGAACGCGTCCACGTCCGTGACCGTGATCGGCGCGACGCCTCGAAGCTGTCCCTCGTACACGGTCGTCCCTTCCGCCTCGGTACCGAGGCGGGGCGTCTCAGCGGCAGCGGCCGGGGCGCACGCGGCCAGCGGGACGAGCGCGGCGGCGCCTGCGGACTGGCGGAGGAAACGGCGGCGCGAGGTCATGGCGGGGGAAGGAAAGGGGCACTCGGAGAGACGTCCCGCGAGGGCGCCTCTCCAACTGATCAATCAGCAAGAAGCAACTCCGGCAGCCAGAGCGAGAGACCCGGGAACGCCGTCACCAGCGCCAGCGCGACCAGCATCGCGATGAACAGGGGCAACAGCGGCCGGACCACCTTCGCGATGCTCGTCTCCGCGACCCCCACGCCCACGAACAGCACGCTCCCCACCGGCGGCGTGCACAGCCCGATGCACAGGTTGAGCACCATCACAATCCCGAAGTGGACGGGGTCCATCCCGAGTTCCATCGCGACCGGCAGGAAGATGGGCGTGAAGATGAGGATCGCCGGGGTCATGTCCATGAACACGCCCACGAACAAGAGCACCACGTTGATGAGCAGGAAGACCGCGATGGGGTTCTCGAAGGCGGCCACCGCCCCCGCGATGGCCTGCGGAAGGTTGACGTAGGCCATGATCCACGACATCGCGATGGACACCGCGATGAGCAGCAGCACGATGGCGGTCGTGCTCGTGGCATCGAGGAGGATCTGGGGGAGGTC
>JBCCPW010000088.1:0-9754 GCA_039024735.1 Bacteroidota bacterium | reverse complement strand
GGACACCGTCACCGAGGCGGACGATGGCACGGGCTCCACGGTGGTGCTCACCGCATCGATGCGGTACAACTCGCGGTCGTTCGGCACGCCCGCCGCACCGAAGTAGAGGTCATCGCCGACGGCGAGGAGACCTCGCGGATCGCTGCTGTGTCCGTTTCCCACGTCGGCCGCCAAGCGTATCTCCTCCGCCGTGGTGTCATAGCGGTAGATCTCGCTCCCGGCGTCTCCTGTCGCGACGAAGTAGAGAGCACCACCAGCGGACGTGATCTCCCAAATGGAACTCCCGAATGGCGGTACGGGCGGCAACGTGCCCACGACTCGGATGTCGTCCGTGACAGGATCGTAGGCATAGAGGTCCTGACCATTCCTGGAGAAATAGAGCCGCCCTTCGAAGGCTGTCAGGCCGCTGGGGTACGAGAGGCCATCCGCCACGCGTGTGGCGAAGAACGTCTCCGGGTCGTAGACCATCAGCGTGGGACGGCCGTCGTAATCACCGCGGAAGTAGAGACGATCTCCGAGTGCCGTGAGGTCGGTCGGGTCCAGACCGGGTTCGAGTTGCGTCACCCGACCGGTTACTGGGTCGAAGACGTTGAGACTGAACCGATACGAGAAGTAGTAGCGCCCTGCGAGGACCGCCGGCGTGTCGAACTGTCCCAACGGCGGTCCTGCAAACGTGGCGAGCCGCTCCACGTCCCCGTTCGACGGATTGTAGGCGTAGAGGCGTTCCACGTGGTCGGTATCCCGGAAGGGGTACACGAAGCGACCGTCCAGTTCGGCACCCACATAGCTCCGCGTGATGTCCTGCTCGTTCGACACGGGCCGGGTCTCGCCCGTGGACGGATCGTACGCGAACCGCGCGATCCTCCCTCCTCGTGTCATGTCACGAGCCAGGAAGAGAAGCTGGCCTCCCACGATGTGGAAATCGTAGAACGGTCCTTGTCGCATCGGGCCACCGATTTCCTCAGCCACCCGGATATCCCCGGTGCCGAGATCATAGGCCATCACGTCCGACAACACCCCGCCATTCGAGTCCTCGCCTCCGACCTCGACGTACACGTCTCCGTTGAACGCCGCACGGGGCAACGCATCCGAACTGCCGTAGTCCGCAAGATCTGCCGCCAGGAAGGGTTGATCTGGCGGGGTCTCGAAGGCTCCCCCGTAGACCAACACTCGGCCGCTGACCACTCCGTCGAGCACAACCACCCGTCCATCGTCCAAGATCTCGAGACCGTACGGGTCCAGAAGACCGAGTTCCCCATCGACGAACGGCCCCGACCGGGACAAGTCCTCGCCGAACGCTCGGACGGCCGAGGTGAACAGCCCGTTGTCTGTCACGAAGAGCCTCCTATCCGGGTGCTGCACGGCCTGTCCGCCGCCATCCACCACTCGGCGAGCGATCTCCCCGAGCGATGTGCCGTCTTCGGAGAAGAGCAGAAGCGATTCGCTGCTGAGGCGAGAGACGACGAGTCGACCGTCGTTCAACTGCGTGAGCTGAGTGGGCGCGAAGAGAGAGGTATCGTCGCGGAGAGTGTCGAGGGGAACCCCCTCTGACGAGACGATCCGGATCAGACCCGTTCCTCCGCCCCCCCCAAACCACGTGGCAACCGCGATGCGTCCGTCCCGGAGCGCTGCAATCCCGTGCGCCTCGGTGAGCCCACTCACCAACGGACCCAGTGCCGTCCCGTCTGGCGCGAACGCTTCGACCCGCTCGCGGTCGAAGACGCCGAGCACGCGCCCGTCTGCCGTTTGTGCGAGACAGGGTGTCCTCCCGACGCCTTCCGCGAAGACACCGAGGCGGGTGCCATCGGGTGAGAACACCTCCAGGTCGTCCCCAACGGAGAAGAGGACGCGACCGTCCGCGAGTTGCAGCACAGCACGGGCAGCCGTGAGGTCAGGGGAGAACGACCCAAGTGGGACCTGCGCGAGGGCAGAAGTCCAAAAGAGGAGGGGAAGAATCAAGCGGACGCTCACGGACCTACCTGCAGAACCACGACATGCCGAGAGGATACCGCGCGACTCGATGGGGCCGAGCGTTTCAGTTCGAGCGAGCAACGGCGCGCCGAGGACTCGTGTGGCTCATTGCCCCTGGGTCTCTGCCCAGCCGATGGCTTGCAGCGTGGATGGAGACGAACCGGCCCCTGCCGAACACATGTGAAAACAAGAGATTCCCGAGGGGTCCCCGCGTATCCTCTGGCGTCCCCCTGTTCCCTCCTCTGCGGGCCCGGCCCCACCCGCCCGACCTTCCCGCCTTCCCATGACCGCTCGCCTGCTGACCGAGTTCATCGGCACCTTCTTCCTCGTCCTCACCATTGGGCTCACCGTCCTGATTGGGACCAACTTTGCGCCCATCGCCATCGGCTTCGTGCTCGTCGCGATGGTGTACATGGGCGGCCACGTCTCCGGCGCCCACTACAACCCCGCTGTCACCCTCGCCATCTGGATGCGCGGCAAGATCGAGACGCGCGAGGTCGGGCCGTACATGGCCGTGCAGGTTCTCGGCGCGATGGCCGCCGCGTTCGTCGCGTTCGTCGTCACCGACAGCACGCTGCAGGTGATGCCTGCCGCGGAGACCAGCCTGTTCGAGTTCTTCCTGCTGGAGCTGCTCTTCACCTTCGCGCTGGTGATCGTCATCCTCAACGTCGCGACGAGCAAGGATCACGAAGGCAACGACTTCTACGGCCTTGCCATCGGCATCACGGTCATGGCGGGCGCGTTCGCGGCCGGGCCTATCTCGGGCGGCGCGTTCAACCCGGCCGTTGCCCTCGGCCCCATCCTCGTGGACGCCATCGCGGGCGATGGCGCGTCCCTCTCCAGCCTCTGGATGTACCTCGTGGCGACGTTCCTGGGCGGCGCGCTGGCCGCGCTCGTGTTCAAGGTGCAGAGCCCGAACGACGCGTGACCGCTTCCGCCTCGGTGGGCTGCGGCGCACCGAGGCGGACCAGCTCCATGCCTACTCTGTCCCCCGTTCGCGGCGTGCTGCTCGATCTCGACGGCACCCTCTACCAGGGCGGCGCGGCGCTTCCGGGTGCCGCCGAGGCGGTCCGGGGGCTCCGCGCGAGCGTCGGTGTTCGGTTCCTGACCAACACCACGTCCCGGTCTCGCGAGGCGGTCCGGGAGCGGCTGGCCGATGTCGGCATTGAGGCGGCACTGGAGGAGATCCTGAGCCCGCCCGCCATCGCGGGCGACTGGCTGCGCGACGCGGGCGCGAGCGCGGCGCTCTTCCTCCCCGAGGCGGCCCACGCGGACTTCGCCGGGGTGGACACCGAGGCGGACCGGCCCGAGTGGGTCGTCGTGGGCGACCTGGGCCCGGCGTGGGACTTCGCGACGCTCAACCGGGCGTTTCGACTGCTCATGTCCGGCGCCCGGCTCCTCGCGCTCGGTCGAACGCGCTACTGGCGCGCACCCGACGGCCTCCGGTTGGACACGGGGCCGTTCGTGGCCGCGCTCGAAGCCGCCACGGGCCAGACGGCCCGGGTCGTCGGCAAGCCCGATCCGGCGTTTTTCCGGGCGGGCTGCGCGGGGCTCGGCCTCCCGGCGGAGGCGTGCGCGGTTGTCGGCGACGATGCCGAGAGCGACGTGCGCGCGGCCATCCGGGCGGGGCTGCGCGGCGTGCTCGTCCAGACCGGCAAGTACCGTCCCGGAGACGAGGACGGCGACCCGGCGCCGGATGTCCTCGCGCCGTCCATCGCGGCCGTCCCGGCAGCGCTCGGCCTCGCGTAGCCGGGGCCCCCGCCTCGGTACCGCGGCGGAGGGGGCCGCGGGATCGCGGACGCGTGCGCCGGGTACAGGCGAGACACGCTCTCCCCCTCGCATGGACACCCGCCGCATCGGATCGCTCACCGTCTCCACCGTCGGCCTCGGCTGCAACAACTTCGGCTGGAAGATCGACGAGGCCGCCTCGCGCGAGGTCGTCCACGCCGCCCTGGACGCGGGCGTGACGCACTTCGACACCGCCGAACTCTACGGCGGCGGGGAGAGCGAGCGGTTCCTCGGCCGCACGCTCGGGTCCCGGCGGGACGAGATCGTGCTCGCCACCAAGTTCGGGTACCGAGGGGGAGACGCCGCCGCCGGGCAAGCCGCGCCGGACGCGGTCCGCGCCGCGTGCGAGGGCAGCCTGACACGTCTCGGCACCGACCGCATCGACCTGTACTACCTCCACCGTCCCGACCCTCAGACACCCATCGCGGACACCCTCGGCGCGCTCGGGCGGCTCGTGGACGAAGGCAAGGTGCGCGAGGTGGCCTGCTCCGGGTTCTCCGCCGACCAACTCCGCGAGGCGGAGCGGGCACGCGCGGAGGGCGCGCGCTTCGTGGCGGTGCAGAACGAGTACAGCCTGATGCACCGCCGACCCGAGCGCGAGGACGACGGCTTCGAGGGCGGTGGCACGCTGGAGGCCTCCCGCGAGACCGGGATCGCCTTCGTGCCCTACTTCCCGCTCAAGAGCGGCCTCCTCACGGGCAAGTACCGCCGTGGAGACGCCCCGCCCAAGGGCTCGCGCCTGAGCGGTGAGGCGGGCGTGTTCCAGAGCAAGAACGCCCTGCTGACGGACGAGAACCTGGACACCGTCGAGCGGCTGATCGCCTGGACCGAGGCGCGGGACCGCACGCTCCTGGACCTCGCCTTTGCCTACCTCCTCGCGCACAAGCCCGTCGCGAGCGTCATCGCGGGCGCGACGAAGCCGAGCCAGATCCAGGGCAACGTGGCCGCGGCAGGGTGGGCGCTCACGGACGACGAGGTCCGCGACGTGCAGACGCTCCTGGACGCCGCCCCTGCCGCGTAGCCGCCCCGCCTCGGTGCCGAGGCGGACGGGATCAGAACGCCCCGATGACCGCCCCTGCGATGGTGTAGTACGCCACGTGGTACCCAGCGTTGATGAGGTAGAGCGCGAACGGCGTCCGTGCGAAGAGAGACGTCACCCCCATCGCCGTCGCGACCCACGCCGCGCCGACGCCGAGGCCCGTCAGGGCGCCCTCGCCCATGCTCGCCTCGGGCGCGATCAGCACCGTCAGCACGATCACCGCGATGGCTTGCAGCACGAAGGCCCCGCCGTAGATCCCGGCCACGTTGCTGGTCTGGATCTCCTCGTCCGTGATCCCGACGAGCGCCTGCCAGCGCTTCCCGAAGAGCAGCGGGCCGTACCACACGGCCCCGAGGGCGAACGCCGCGCCCGTGGCGACGAACACAGCGATCCAGTTGATGGAGGAGAGATCCATGAGCGAGCGGGGTGGGTGAGGCGGAAGGGTACCGGGGAATCCCCGAGGATGCCAGTTCCACGAGGCGAAGCCCCCGCCCGCCTCGGTGCCAAGGCGAGGCTACTCATCTAGCACCTCGGGGAACATCTCCAGGCCAGAGATCCCCTCGGCGCGGGTCTGCTCTCGTGGGGCGGTGCCTCGTACCCACCGGACGGTCCCGCTGGCAAGGTGCCAGTAGGCGGAGTGGCCTTTCCGCCAGTCAGAGTCCTCCTGATCTGGGGGCGTCCAGGCCTCGAAGGGTGTATCCCACAGTTCTTCTGGTGGGAGAAAGGCATAGATGCCCTCGATCTCCGAGCCGAGCCATTCCTGGAAGAGGCTCGCGTGCCTCGGCCAGACGTGCTCCAACTCAGGAAAGAGGAAGGGCGCCTGTGCGATACGGAAGGGACGTGTCCCGTCGGTCCACAAGTCTAGATGGTGGCGACGGAGGGCGCCCAGTGGAATGGCTGTGAGCGGAAATACGAGATCGTACGCGTAAGTCTGTAGGAGGGGAGCGGTCTCCTGGCCGCGCTCGAAGCGGCGGAGAGTTCGGCTGTCGGACTCGGGTTCGAGAAGAGGATGCGCCGGTGCGACGAGGGCGCAGTGGCCGATTTGTCCATTCAGGTGAAAGAGGTGCATTCTGGGGAAGCTCTGCTGGATCGTAGGGAAAAATTGCTCCTGTGCGAACGCAGCGAGTGCCGCAGGCCCGAGGGCGCGGGCGAGGGTGCGGGTGCGGGCGAGGGTGCGGCGGAGGGTGCGGGCGCGGTCGCGAGCGAGGTCGCGAGCGAGGTCGCGGGCAGGGGTGGGGTCGGGGGCGCGGTAGCGCCCGCTGGCGAGGCTGAAGGCGAGGGTGCGGGCGCGGTCGAGGTCGCGGGCTAGGGTGGGGTCGCGGGCGCGGTCGAGGGAGCGCCCACGGACGACCTCCTGTAGGTGGTGCCGGGTCGGGTCATGGTTCCACCATCGATGGCCGGTGGTCGGGGGAGGGGGGGGGAGGCCACGTGGTAAGGAGACCGAGGCGCACATTCCGAGCCTTCGAGAACGAATCGCCCGCATCGAGGATCGATGTCCGAACCCGATCAAAGACGCCCGCCACCGTCTTTTCCCATTCCACAGCCTTCGGGTGAGGGCGGACGGCCTGACGACTCGCGAGAAGCCATGGACTCGCATTCCCCCGGAGGTCGAGCCAGACCCGTGTGCCAATTCCGGCCGCACCTATCAAGTTAGGGCACCCTGGCAGACTATTGTGAAGCCTGCGTTAAGCCGTGGCATTTTTTGGCAAAGCGCTAGGAATGCCAGGCAGGGGTTAGGTATTGTCCCGGCATGCTACTCCTCCCTATTGAGCCGTGGACACCAACGAGGCAGCGCCGACGCCGGATACCGTAGTACCGCGCGGGCGCAAACGTAGTCCTGCGTACCCCCGTATCCTGTTGCAAGCATGCTTGGCGTATGCGGGTACGCTGGAAGAGTCTAATGCCCACGCGTACGACATCCCATACCCTGGCGTCGCGAAGCTATTAGGCCTCGGAACCAGCATCAAGAGTGATCGCTTCCGAAGCGTTATCTCATCTCTGCGCTACTTCGGACTTGCGAAGTCGAAAGACACGGAAACCGGCAAGGTTCTTCGGCTCACAGATGTTGGGCACAAGATCGCAAGCGATCGCCGCATAGAGTCTGAGGAGCGTGACGGCCTGATTCGGCGCGCTGCGCTCCGGCCGAAGGTGTATCGCGCGCTGTGGGATGAGTGGCAGAGCAAGGGGATGGCGCCCGAGGATGTCTTGGTGCATCAACTGGAGCACGACTATGGCTTTAATCGGAACTCGATACAGTCCTTTATGGAGGGCTTCCGGGCGAACTTGGAGTTCGCCGGGTACCGTCTTGGAGACCGGCAGCCTGAGCCAGAAACTGTAGCCGAGGATGAGGCGGAGGACGCTGACCGCCAAGCGGACCTCGGCCTAGATGTAGCCCCGCCGAAGAAGAGTGAGGAGACCCCTCCTGCACCTGAGCCCCCGTCACCCGAGACCCGAGAGAGGCTAATTCGGGCGGTCCCGCTTGGGCTTATTGACTTCCCGATCATCCTTGACGCCGCTAATCGGGCACATGTCCAGGTGCCCGACGACCTCACGGAAGCGGGCTTTGCCCTCCTTGATCACGGGCTCAGCACACTCTTAGACCACCTCGCGATTAGGCACGGCTTCGAGCGCCGATCCTAGCGCAAGGGTGCGTCCTGTTCTTTCCCAATGACTGACTGAGCGACGCCCAAGGGCGGGTGCGGATAGCGATGCGTGGCGTGAATGCTACTCCACCCGTGCCGCCTAGGCGGCTAGCGCTTCGCTTCGTGACGCGGGGTTATGGCCCACGGCCCGCCCCGCCCCTGTGCGTTGCTCAGTCTGTCAAGTTCCTGCCGGTAGGGCGGTGCGCGCCGCTCCTACCCAATGACCGGGCGGTCTCATAAGCCGCTAGTGCGTAGCGTTCGGTACTGGCCCGTGGCAGACGAGACGGCGGGGTCTAGCACGCTAGGCCCCGCTGCTCTTGCGTTGACAAGAATAATAGCTAGCGCGCCCCGGCGCAAGAAAACCCGTGTCTGAGCACGATACCCAGAACGACATGTCCCCGTTGGCGGACAAAGAGTTAGACCTTTCAGGCTACTCACCAAGAACGCGGGAATCCATCATGCGGCGGCTTGAAGAGGACCCCGAAGACGGCCCCGAGAGTGCCGTCTTCGAGCACGCCGTCACGCGGACGGCTGAGGAGTCACAAGACGCCCCAGAAGGCGACTGAACAGAGCCTCCGGCTCGTGACGCCGGTTGTACCGGAACGTGTGCTCGTCCAAGTAGCCTTGCAACTTGTGACGGCTCACGCCCCGATGGATTCGGAGGATGGCGCTCTTCGGGTAACTCCAGAAGCCTTCTAGGGTGTTCGTGTGGACCTTCCGCCCGTCTTCGGTATACCGGACGTACTCTTTGTCCTTGTGCTTCACCCGGTCGTGATCGAAGCCGTGCTCGGGTAGAACGTTGTAGATGTGGAGTTCGTCGGTGTAGACGGTCGCGCCCTCCTCTACGGCATCGGTCAGGAACGGAATCACCGTGTCCCGTCTCACGTTGTCCACGGCTTTCACCGTGACACTACCGCCGCGCTCCACGGCACCGATCACAGGCACCTTTCGGGTACCGCGCCCGCGCTTGCTCTGGCCTCGGTAGCGGGGGCGCCCGCCGATGTAGCACTCGTCCGCCTCCACCACGCCCGCAAGGGTGGGGCGCTCGCCCAACTGGGATCGGATGAGGTTGCAGATCCGAAGAGCCGTTGGATAGGACACGCCAATCTCGCGCTCCACTTGCTTCGCGCTGAACCCGGCCCGCGTGTTGGCGAACTGCCAGATCACAAAGAACCAATCCGGGAGAGGAACGCGAGTCTTCTCGAAGATCGTCCCGGTCAGCGGGAAGGTCTGCGTTCGGCACTCCTTACAGGCGTACGCCTTCTTCCGCTTCACCCGGTGGTGAGGCGTGACCTTATCGCACGTCTTGCACGGGATCCCATCGGGCCAACGCTGGTCTCGGATGAAGTCGAGGCATTGGTCAGGGGTGCCAAATCGGGTAACCAGTTCACGGAGTGTAACGCGGGGCATGTGCCGTCTCGAATCTGCTTAACGCAAGATCGGGACGGGTAGTGTCACCCGGATGTCACAGGGTGCCGTAACTTTACAGGTGCGTAACGGAAGAGCGAGTCATCCTTCTTCTCGTTCGCGATGGCCTGAAGCCTTTGCCTGAGTCGGTCGGGGGTAGGGTCCGTGTGGGTCTCCCGGATGTACGTCGCCAGGAGGTGCCCTTCCATCTGGCTGGCGGCAGCGTTCGTCTCGGCAGTGTTGGCCTCCCGCAACTCTGCAATCTGATGAACCTCATCGGTGTAGCGCTCCAGGAAGCCCTCGAACTTCTTGCGCTCAGCCGTCTCGGACGCCGGGTCGAGGACGGCGTGGTACTCCTCCC
Organism: Bacteroidota bacterium; assembly: GCA_039024735.1. Taxonomy (GTDB): domain Bacteria; phylum Bacteroidota; class Rhodothermia; order Rhodothermales; family Rubricoccaceae; genus Rubricoccus. The sequence goes on along the minus strand of JBCCPW010000088.1, from coordinate 546 downwards.
CGCTGAGCACCATCCCGAGGTCATGGGTGTAGGCCGTGAGGATGCAGAGGGCGCACTCTACGGGATGGAGACCCTTCAATGTGTCCTTCGGGACGAGCGCTCCCATGAGCGCGAGGACGTTGAGGTAATGGCGCTCGCCGTGGTCCGTGTAGTGGGGCATGTGCTGCACCACCTGCGTGCCGAGGATCGCGGCGTTCTCCGTGACGGCCCTCACGTTGGCCTTCAACTCCTTGATCGCCTTCTTCTCTTCCTTGTGGTCCTTCGCATAGGCGGTCATCTGCTTCCAGAAAACAGACTGCTCAACCTGCGTGAGGTAGGGGACGACAGGCATCGGGGAAGGAGTTGATTGGCACCGTTGCGAGTGGAAAACCTACCACGCCGGAGGCCCCCACTGGCCCCTTCCGAGTCTGTCGCCCACGCCCGCCCGCCTCGGTGCCGAGGCGGACCCACCGAGGCGGACCCACCGAGGCGGACCCACCGAGGCGGACCCACCGAGGCGGACCCACCGAGGCGGACCCACCGAGGCGGACCCGGGACAATCCCGCG
>JBCCPW010000087.1:0-9834 GCA_039024735.1 Bacteroidota bacterium | reverse complement strand
GTTCATCTCCCCCGAGCACCATCGGAGCGCCCTGGGAGAGGAGGAGCGTGCCCATGATGGCCCGCTTGAGTCGCTCGCGGTAGGCGAGGACGCTGGGGTCGTCGGTCGGGCCCTCAATGCCGCCGTTCAGCGAGTAGTTGGGCTCGTGGCCGTCGCGGTTGTCCTCGCCGTTGGCGAGGTTGTGCTTTCGTTCGTAGCTGACGAGGTCTTCCATCGTGAACCCGTCGTGGGCGGTCACGAAGTTGATGCTCGCGAATGGGCGGCGGCCGGAGCGCTCGTAGAGATCGGAGGAGCCCGCCACACGCGTCGCGAAGTCCCCCTTGATCCCGCTATCGCCTCGCCAGAACTGACGCACCGTGTCCCGGTAGCGGCCGTTCCACTCGGCCCACTGCCACGGAAACGAGCCGACTTGATACCCTCCGGGTCCCACGTCCCATGGCTCTGCGATGAGCTTGACCTGGCTCAGCACCGGATCCTGCTGGACTACTTGCAGGAACGGGCCGAGCATGTCCACATCGTACAGTTCCCTCGCGAGAGCACTCGCGAGGTCGAAGCGGAAGCCGTCCACGTGCATCTCCAGCACCCAGTACCGGAGGCTATCCATGATGAGTTGAAGGACGTACGGGTTGCCCGCATCGAGGGTATTCCCGGTGCCCGTGTAGTCCATCAGGTAGCGGGCCGTCTCGGGATGCGTCTTGTAGTACGCAAGGTTGTCGAGGCCACGCCACGACAGCGTCGGACCGAGGTGGCTGCCCTCGGCGGTGTGGTTGTAGACCACGTCCAGCAGGACCTCCAGCCCGGCGTCGTGGAGGGCGCGGACCATGATCTTGAAATCCCGCACCGCGTCGATCCCTTTGCGGGTGGCGTAGCTGGATTCTGGGGCGAGGAACGCGAGGGTGTTGTAGCCCCAGTAGTTCGAGAGGCCCATCTCCACCAGCCGCCGGTCTTGGAGCTTCGCGTGGACAGGCAGCAGCTGAACCGTCGTGACCCCGAGGCTCTTGAGGTGATCGATGATCGGCTCGGTCGCGAGGCCGAGGTACGTGCCCCGAAGCTCCTCTGGCACATCGGGGTGACGCTGACTGATGCCCTTGACATGGGTCTCGTAGATGACCGTGCTCTCCCACGGAATGCCCGGCGCGCGGTCGTTGCCCCACTCAAACCGGCTCTCGATGACGGCCGCGAGGGGCGCGAAGGGGGCGCTGTCCCGGTCGTCGTAGGACAGGTCGCCGTCGGTGTGCCCTACGGTGTATCCAAAGAGGCTGTCGTCCCACCGTGTCTCTCGTCCGATGGCCTTCGCGTAGGGGTCAAGGAGAACTTTGTTCGGGTTGTACCGGTGGCCGTTGGCCGGATCGTACGGGCCGTGGACGCGATAGCCGTAGAGTTGGCCAGGTCGTACGTCGCGCAAATAGCCATGCCAGTGCGGTCCGGTCCGTTCCTGCAGCGCGAGGGTGTGGGCAGGCGCCTCGTCGTCGGGGTGATCGAAGAGGACCAACTCTACGCGTTCCGCGTGGGGGCTGTAGAGGCTGAAGTTGACGCCCATGCCGTCCCAGGTTGCGCCGAGAGGGTAGGGGGTACCGGGAAGGAAGTGCATCGCGCGGGGTGAGGGGCGCGCGGACTACTCCCAGCTTCCGCACCGGGTCCGCCGCGGTACCGAGGCGGGAAGACTCAGCGGAGCCGGAACGCCTCGAAGGCCACGTCGTCGCCGTTGAACACATTGAGGTCCACCGGCCCTTCGATGCCGGGCAGCCGACCTCGCACCGAGTACTGCCAGACCGTCCAGTCACGCCCCGAGACACCCGTGCTCGGTTCCCCCAGGATGTTCTGAAGCCACAGCGTCGCCTCTGGGTAGCGGCCCTTCACGAAATCGGGGTAGCCGTCGTGGACGGCGTAGAGGAGCGGGACGTAGCCGAGAGAATCGACGGCTGCTGCCATGAGCCCATCGAGAGACCGGCGGATGGCCTCCACGCTTTCGTAGTTCTGGCAGTTGCCGCCGTATTCCACATCAACGGCCCACGGCAACTCGTGATCGTCCGGCAGGACCGCCATCGCGTGGGCGATCTGGTCCTCCCAGGGTCGGCAGAACGTAAAGAAGTGGTAGGCGCCTCTGGCGAGCCCGGCCGCGCCCGCCTCGCGCCAGTTTCGGTTGAACTCCGGGTCGGTCCAGTCGCCCCCCTCGGTGGCCTTCATGTAGACGAAGTCGATGTCGGCTCCTGCGACGTCGGGCCAGGCGATGGTGCCCTGATGGCGCGACACGTCGATGCCTCGCACCGGATAGGCCGCAGGACTCGGGTTCGCCGGCGTCCACCGTCCGGTGTCGATGAGCCAGTACACCACGACTCCGAGGCCGGAGACCATGGCGAGAAGACCGACGAGACCGAGGCGGGACCAGGACATGTCGAGAAGATCGCCGCCGTGCGATCATCGCGTCGCCGCCTCGGTGCTGCCCGAGGGAGGTGAATCGCGAAAACGCGACCGGCGCGGTTCCCAAGGCCCCACCACGAGCCGAGAACCGCGCCGGTCGACACCACGACCGGCTCACACCGGCGTTGCCAGAGGCGCCCACTCAGACACGGGGGATCTCCGAACGTAACTGGCCGCGTTCACTTTTTTTCGCCTCGGCTGTCCGCAGCACCGAGGCGGACGTCACGCCGCCTGGAATCCTGTCCGACGGCCCCACACAGAACAGAGCGCCCGGCCGCGTTCGCGCGTACAATAACCGCCGCCGGGTCTGGTTGTGCCCGGCGCGCGACCGCCCCTATGCCCGAGATCACCGACGAAGAACTGGTCACCGCGTACCTCGAGTGCGGCGATCAGCAAGCCTTCTCCGCCCTCATCGCTCGCCACAAGGAGAGGATCTTCGGGTTCCTCGTGGGCATGGTGCGGGATCGCGAGACGGCCAACGATCTCTTCCAGGAGACGCTCTTCCGCGCCATCCAGGCCATGCACAAGAGAAGGGGCGCGTACGAACGGCAGAACCGCTGGCTCGCCTGGGTGATGCGCATTGCGCGAAACGCGGCCCTCGATCATCTGCGCAGCCGAAAGAAGTGGTCCGATGTGGACAAGGCGGATACTGACGACCCGGGCACCTCGTTCTGGGACCGACTCCCCGACGAGGCGCCGGACGCGGGCTCTCTTCTCAACCGCACGGACCTCTGGAAAGAAGTCGAGGCCGCCATCGACCAACTGCCGCCTGAACAGCGCGAGGTCGTCCTGATGCGGCACCAATCCGATCTCACCTTTCGCGAGATCGCCGAACTCACCGACGTCTCGATCAACACCGCCCTTGGGCGGATGCGCTACGCGCTCATCAACCTCCGCAAGATCCTCGACCCCGAGTGGTTCGATGACCTCCCGACGGACCACCTCCCGGGCGCGCCTCGCCCCACCTCGCGGGCCCCAGCCGCCGGATCGTAGGCCGCTCCCCGCAGACCCTTTCGCGATCGTTCCCCTTCGATACTCTTTGTCTTTGATCATGCCCGACGGTCTCTCCGTCATCCGCCGCGTCGTCTCTGGCGTCCCCGACGACAGTCCCGAGGCGGCGGTCCTCACCCAAAGCCTCGCCGCGCTCGACTCGCTCCCGCGCTCCGCGCCGGACGCGGAGGTGGTGTCTCGCGTCCTGGCTCGCGCCGCTGAGGCGTCCGACCTCGACGCCCTCGCGGCCGTCCGAGGGGCCGTCGGCCTCGGCCCGGTGCAGTCCTCCACCGAGGCGGTGGTGCTCGCGCAGTCCCTCCACGCCTTGGACGCGCTCCCACCGTACCACCCGGACGCCTCCCGGATTGAGGGGGCGGAAGCTGAAGCAGAACGGGCCACGTTTGCGGCCGTCGCCGTGCTGGAGTCGGGCGCGATGCCCGCTACCCCCGAGGCGGAGATCCTCCGTCAGTCGGTGGATGCGCTGGAGTCTCTTCCCGCGTACGCTCCCAGTGATGCGGCTCTCGCCGCTGTTCTCGCGCGGGCTCACGAAGCCTCGGTTCATCCCGTCCGTGTCGCCTACGGTGACGCCGAAGGCCCCGAGACCGCCGAGGTGGCGCTGTTGGCACAGTCGCGGCAGGCTCTCGATGCGTTGCCGTCGTACGCCCCCACCACCGAGGCGGTCGCAGCGGTGCTCGCGGCGGCGAGCGCGGCGGTCCTCGCCTCGGTGCCGTCGGGCAGTCGCCGAGCGCCCGATCGTGCCGCGCGTCCCGCTGAACGCACGAAGCGCCGAGCAGGCGTGTGGGCGGGTGTCGCGACGCTCGCTGCGGGAGTGCTCGCCGTGGTGCTCCTCCTCCTGCCGCCCGCCTCGGTGTCGTCGGGGGCAGACCTCGTCGCGGATGCCGAGACTGCAACGGCTCCTCTGTCCCCCGCTCCGGCGTCTCCCGCACCCGAGACCGAGGCGGACGAGATCGTTGCGGAGGCCCCGTTGGTGGTCGCCGTGCCGCCGCCTCAGGTTGTGCAACGCCGAGCGCCTCGCGGGCCGTCGGCTAACGGCTTCGTGCCCGTGGCGGAGCGCTCGCCGGTTGTAGCCGCGGTTCCCACTCCGACGGAGGAGAGCGCCGACCTCGCGAGCGCGGACGCGCCCGTACCCCCGGACTGGGACGCGGGCGACGACCTCCGCCTTCTCTCGCTTCGCCTCCGGCAGCTTCGAGAGCAGAACGCCGGAATCGAATGGGACGAGCCTTCCGTGGCGTTCGGTGCCGCGGATCCCTCCGCCGCGGGCGCGACCCCGGGCGTCCAGGCCGTTCGGGAGGGCGCACCTGCGGGTGCCGTCCGTGTCCGAACCGTTCCCACCGACACCACCTCGCGCCGATGACTCGCACCGCCTTCGCCGCCCTCGCGGTTCTCCTCGTGTCCGGCGTTGCCTCCGCGCAGGAGCCCGTTCGCACGCAGTCGCTCCTCGCGGAACCCGCCGTCGGCGCCGAGATGGCACCCGCGGCCCGTCTGTTCGAGATCCGCAACGGTCGTCTCTGGCTCGATGGACGCGCCTTGCCTGCGTCCTCCGTCCCGGCGGGGCTGGACCTTTCGGGTATCGTCTGGCAACTGGAACTCGTGGGTTCGGTCACGCCTGCTATCGCCGTGGACGACGAGTGGTACGTGCTGGAGCGCGAGCGACTGGTCCCGTACGACTCTTCCGCGAAGGCCAACCACCCGGTGTACATCCTCGGAGAGACGGTCGTTGAGGCAGGCTCGGCCCCGGTCGACCGCCTGGAGTCGGTCGTGGACGAGGCGTACCGCCGCCAACTGTCGGATGCGGATCGGGCGCTGTACGAGAAGATCCAGGACGAGCGTCGTCTGGAGTCTGAGATCGCTCGGATTGCCCGTCGCGCCCGTGCGCTTTTGCCCGGTCCCGACCGCAACGCATTGGAGACGGAGCTTCGAGACCGCCTCGGTGTCCTCTTCGACCTCAAGCAAGAGATCCGACGGGAGGAGTTGACCCGCGCTGAGTCTGAGATCCGGGCCCTCCGCGCCGTCCTGGACGAGCGGGCGACGATGCGAGACGACGTCATCACGCATCGCTACCACGAACTCCTCGGCACCCGGCCGCTCGACCGGTAGCCACGGGCCCCGCCTCGGCCCTCTGGACTCTAGCTGCAGTCGCACCGAGGCGGACCGGTTCGTTTCCACTCCGTTGGTTTCGCTTCCGCCGTTGGAGTCGGGCTCAGGAGGCGCTACCTTCTATCACCGGGCACACCGCGCTTCACCTCTTCCCCAGGGCGACAGAGTGTTCCCGCGCCGAGAGGCTGATGTAGCCTCCGCCGACGAACCGCCGATGCTGGACACGGCGGCGCATCGGCACGGCCCTTGTCGTGGGACAACCGATTTCTCACGTCACGGGTCTTCCGATGCCCCTCTCGTCTCTCTTTCGTGTGCTGCTCCTCGTGGGCCTCGTCGTTGCACCGGCCGTGCCTGCGGCCGCCGCTGCCGCCGAGGTGGACATCGAGCGGATCTCGTTCCACCGACGTGCCGACGGAAAAGGCTACGTCATCCGGCTTCACACCAACGCACGCGTCGGGGCCTTCTCGGTGGACGAAACCGAGGCGGGGGTTGAACTCGTCGTGTTCCGGGCCCACGTGGACGATGACTTCGTGCGCGATGCGGCCTCCGGGCCGGTGCGGTCGTACCGCGTGGAGTCTGGGGAGGACCGCGTGACCTTCCGGTTCGAGACTCGCGCCGAGGTCTCAGCCCAGGCCTACCCGGACCGCGCCTCAACCGATCTCCTCCTGTCGCTCACGACGGTCACGGCACGGCCCGCTCCTCCGGTTGTGTCCACCAGCACGTCCACACCGGTCGGGGGCGGAACCACGAACACTCCGGTCGGCGGAGGGACCACCAACTGGCGCCTCGACACCATCGTGCTCGACGCAGGCCACGGCGGCGCCGACTATGGCGCCGTCGCCAACGGGACGAGCGACAAAGAGGTCGCCCTCGCCGTCGTGCTCCGCCTCGGTGCGATGATCGAAAACGAGTTGAGCGTCAACGTGGTCTACACCCGGACTCGCGACGACCAGTTTCATTCGCTTCGAGAGCGTGGGCGGATCGCCAACCGAGAGGGGGGGAAGCTGTTCATCTCAGTGCACGCCAACGCCGCGTCCTCGTCGCGGGCGCATGGAACCGAGACGTTCTTCCTCGCGCCGCACCGCTCCGAGAGCGCTCGGCAGGTCATGGAGCGTGAGAACTCCGTCATCGAACTGGAGAGCGACCCGAGCCTCTACGCGGACTTCGACGACGAAGGAGGCATACTGCGTGCCCTCGCGATGAGCGCTTATCAAGAGGAAAGTCAGCTTCTCGCGACGCTCGTGGAGCGCGAGTTCGTCGCCTCGGGACGGCACAGCCGGGGCGTGAAGCAGGCGCCGTTCCTTGTGCTGTGGGCCGCGTCCATGCCCGCAGTCTTAGTCGAGACCGGCTTCATCACGAACCGGGAAGAGGCGCGCTTCCTCGCCAGCACTGACGGGCAGGAGCGGACGGCTCGCGCCATTTTCCGAGCGGTGAAGGCGTACAAGGAGAAGTACGAGCGCGGCCTCCGTCTGGCGTCCACCGGCTGACGCGGTCCGCCTCGGTGATCCGAGTGGTCATCGCGAGGTAGGTTGCCTCGGTACCGAGGCGGAGAGGGTGGCGCCGCGCGAGGGGAGAGGGTTACTTCCGGTCGTCGTTGCCACCACATCGCATGGATCTCACCGCCGCCGTTCGCACCGTCCCGGACTTCCCCTCACCGGGCATCCAGTTCAAAGACCTGACGCCGCTCCTCGCGGACGCCGACCGGTACGCCGAGACCGTCCGCCGCCTCTCCACGCCGTGGACTGACGCTGGTGTCACCCACGTCCTCGCGATGGAAAGCCGTGGCTACTGGTTCGGCGGCGCGATGGCGGCGCATCTCTCCGCGGGGTTCGTGCCTGCCCGGAAGCCTGGAAAACTGCCCGCTCCAGGGCCGCGTGAGAGCTACGCGCTGGAGTACGGCGAGGACGCGCTGGAGCTTCCGGCCGACGTGCTCCCCGAAGGCGCCCGAGTGCTCATCCACGACGACGTGATCGCGACGGGCGGCACGGCGGGCGCGGCGTGTCGGCTTGTGGAGCGATGCGGCGCGGAGGTGGTCGGCCTGTCCGTCGTGATGGAGTTGGCGTTTCTAAACGGACGCGCGATGCTACCCGATGGCCTCTGGGTCGAAGCGCTGATAGTAGAGGGGTAGCCTCACCGAATCCGTCCGCCTCGGTACCGAGGCGGGAGGCGTCACGCCCCCAGGGCCCCAGAGAGCGCGTCGATGGCCGCATCCAGGCCCGCGTCGTCCACATCGCGATGGAAAGTGGCGCGGACGATGTGGGCTCCGAACGGGACCGTCCGCACGCCTGCGGCCTCAAGCCGCGCCACGGCATCGGTGGCGGGCCTCTCCGTCTCGAATAAGACGATGTTGGTCTCGGGTGGCGTCACGCCCACAACGCCGGGGCTGGCAGCGACCGCCTCGGCGAAGAGTCGGGCGCGACGTTGGTCTGCTCGAAGCATCGCGCGGTCCTCTCGCTCGAAGTCGTCGAGCGCAACCATCGCGGCGGCAGCGAGGATGCCCACCTGCCGCATCCCGCCACCGAGGAGCTTGCGCGCGCGCCGCGCCTCTCGGATGGCTTCGCGGGAGCCCGCCAGCGCCGACCCGACGGGAGCACCGAGGCCCTTCGAGAAGCACACGTTGACCGTGTCGAACGGCGCGGCCAGGACCGACACATCGCAGGTACGCGCGACGGCTGCGTTCCAGAGCCGAGCGCCATCGAGGTGAAGGGCGAGATCTCGCTCCCGCGCGACCGATGCGACCGCCTCGGTGGCCTCCGGCGAGACGACCCGTCCGCCTGCTTTGTTGACCGTGTTCTCCAGCCAGACAAGGGACGTGCGGGGCTCCCAGTCATACGCACCTTGCACCACCGAGGCGACCTCCTCCGCCTCGGGAATGCCGCTCAGATTACCGACGGGACGAAGCTGGACACCGCTCAGCGCCGCCGGGCCTCCGGCCTCGTAGTGGAAGACGTGAGAGCGCTCGGGGACCACCGCTTCGTCGCCCGGACGCGTGTGGACCCGAATGGCGATCTGGTTGCCCATCACCCCCGAGGGGACGAATACGGCTGCTTCCTTTCCGAGCAGCGCCGCGACTCGCGCTTCCAGTCGGGCCACGGTGGGGTCTTCGCCGAACACGTCGTCCCCGACGGGAGCGTCTGCCATGGCCCGGCGCATCGCCGGTGTGGGCTGGGTGACGGTGTCGGAGCGGAGGTCGATCATGTGGAGAGGGCGGTCACGACGGGTGGAGGGTCACCAGCCCATCTGTCGCATTCGGGTCTGGATTCGCCGGGAGGTGCGGGACATCTCCTGCGGCCTCCGGTCGAGCGGGGCAGGCAAGCAGGCGGCGAGGCGAGCCGATTGGTCCCGCGAAAGCACCGAGGCGGACGTGCCGTAGTGGTGCCGCGCCGCCGCTTCCAGCCCGAACACGCCCGGGCCCCACTCGGCGGAGTTGAGGTACAGCGTCAGGATGCGCTCCTTTGGGAGGATCACTTCGGCCATGACAGTCAGAGGAACTTCCAGGCCCTTCCGGATCCACGAACCGTGGGTGGTCAAAAACAGGTTCTTGACGAGCTGCTGGGAGATCGTGCTTGCTCCTCGGACGCGTCCCCCGGCGCGAGCCTCTTCGACCGCCGCCCGAAGCTCGACGGCATCGAAGCCGTGATGGGTGTAGAACCGTGCGTCTTCACTCGTCACGACCGCACGCCGGGCGTCAATGTCCTGCTCCTCCTCGGTGACCGGATCGTAGGAAAGCGAGTAGGGCTCACCCGAGATGGCCGCCTCGGTGAAGCGCTGCACTTGAACCGTCGTGACCGGCGGATCCACCCACCGATACGCCACGAGCAACAGAGCGCACGCGAGGAGGTAGCCCAGGAGGACGATCCCGGCCCACTTGAACGGCATCCAGAGCCACCGCCAGCGGCTTTGCTTCGGTGCCACCTGGGCAACCCGTCGCTTCCGCGAGGGCTTCGTCGTCGTACGGCCCGAGGCCATCCCCGTCAACGGGTGATGTCGAGAACGTCCAACTCCACCACCCCCGCCGGGATCTTCACGCGCACGGTCTCGCCCTTCTCCTTCCCGAGGAGCGCTTTGCCGATCGGGCTGTCCACGGAGATTTTCTGTGCCTTGAGGTCGGCCTCCTCAGCGGAAACCAGCGTGTAGGTGACCTCCCGGTTCACCTTCCGGTTTCGGACGGTCACCTTGGAGAGAATCCGCACGCGGGACGTGTCCACCTCGGACTCGTCGATGACGCGCGCGTTGGCGACGGTGCTTTCGAGCTTCGCGATGCGTGCTTCGAGGAGGCCCTGCGCCTCCTTCGCGGCATCGTAC
>JBCCPW010000086.1:0-9884 GCA_039024735.1 Bacteroidota bacterium | reverse complement strand
TGCGCTGCAACGGCCTGCTCCGGCCCGAGGTGGACATCGCTCCACGCCGCGTTGTACGCTCCCGACTCGATCAGCGTCAGATCGAACGGTCCGTAGCGCTCGCCGACCTGCGCGAACTCCGGCGTGAGCGCCGTGTCGCCGGAGTACCACACCCGCTGGTCGCGCCCGAGGATGGCCCATCCGGTCCAGAGCGTTGCGTCGCGATCGGTGAGAAAGCGTCCCGAGAAGTGCCGAGCGGGCGTGCTGACGACCGTGAGGCCACCCATCTCGGTGGTGTCCCACCAGCCCATCTCCGTGATCCGCTCCGGCGGCACCCCCCAGTGTTCGAGGTGGGCTCCGAGGCCGAGCGGCACCACCCAGCGCGGCACCGAGGCGGAGAGGGCACGGACGGTCGGCATGTCGAGATGGTCGTAGTGGTCGTGCGAGATCAGGACGGCGTCGACGGGTGGGAGGTCATCGAGGGGCAACGCGGGCGGCGCGAACCGCTTCGTGCCGATGAACCGAGAGGGGGAGACGCGCTCCCCCCAGACGGGGTCGATCAGCACGCGCGCCGAGTCCAGTTCGACGAGGGTCGAGGAGTGGCCGAACCACGTCACGCGGAGGGAGTCCAGCGGGCGGGCGAACTCGGCTCCGGTCCGGGTCAGGGTGGGGAGACGCCCTTCGGGTTCTTTGAACGGTGTCTTGTCCGTGACGAAGTCCCACACCGCCGAGGCGGTGAAGCCGGTCGTTTGCTCCGGTAGCGCGTTCTGGAAGGCGCCCTCGCGGTACTGCGGCGACTGCTGCACGCGGGCCAACCGCTCGCCCTCGGGCTGCGCGCCCAACGCGGGCCATGCTTCCACCGTGAGTCCGGTGACGAGCACCACCAGCCCGAGGAATGTCCACCCGAGAACACGGCGCCATCGTCGGCGAGGGCGAGCGCTTGAGTCCGTCATCTGGCAATGGCGAGAAGGCCCGCCTCGGTACCGAGGCGGAGGGAGCTAGGCGCCTGCGGCCTGCTGCGCGAACGCCATCACGAGCCGCGCGTGGGCCGAGAGCACGTCCACCAGCCCGAGGTCCCCGAGGCGCCGGTCCGGGGTGGTGGGGAGGCCCGGCGGCGAGACGCGGCCCATCCAGAGCGGGAGCTTGTCGCCCAGCGCGCGAGGCCCGGGAAATCGGCCCGGCGGGAGGTGCACGCCGTAGAAGTCCGCCTTGCGCGAGAGGCGCTGGTAGATGCTCTGGTCCGGCTCCACGTCGCCCTCGGCGCCCTGCGCCACCATCTCGGCACCGAGGAGGAAGTCGTGGTAGAGGAACGGCAACTCCGCGAGCGCCGCCCCGACGGCCAGGACCGCCTCGGTGGAGGTCAGGCCGACCTCCGCCGCGCGGGCGGTGACCGTCGAGACGAGCACGAGCGTTTCCTCCGCGACGGTCTCGGCGTTGGCCTCCGGCCCCAGCGCGGGGAGCGTGAGGCGCACGAGGTCCTGCGTGGTGGAAAGGGCCGCGGCGCTGGCAAAGGCAGCCACGCGCGCACCGAGGCGGGCGGACTCGGCCACTAGGACTGGCTCTCCGTTCCCGGGTCGCCCCCGCCGATGGCGTCGCGCATGCGGGTGTCGGCCTCTACGTTGCGGATCTGGTAGTAGTCCATCACGCCGAGGTTGCCGCTGCGGAACGCCTCGGCCATGGCCTGCGGCACCTCCGCCTCGGCGGCGACGAGATTGGCGCGCTGCTCCTGCTCCGCCGCGACGGCCGCCGCACGGCGCTCCTCCGCCTTCGCGCGCGCCACGCGGAGGTCCGCCTCGGCCTGGTCGGTCTGGAGCTTCGCGCCGATGTTCTCGCCCACGTCCACGTCGGCGATGTCGATGGAGAGGATGTCGAACGCGGTGCCGCTGTCGAGGCCCTTCGCGAGGACTGTCTTGGAGATCAGGTCCGGGTTTTCCAGCACCTGCGCGTGCGTGGCGGACGAGCCGATGGTGCTCACGATGCCCTCGCCAACGCGCGCGATGATGGTCTCCTCGCCCGCACCACCGACGAGCCGCTCGATGTTGGCACGAACGGTCACGCGTGCGATGGCGCGGACCTGGATGCCGTCCTTCGCGATGGCCGAGATCGGCGGCGTCTCGATGACCTTCGGGTTGACCGAGACCTGCACGGCCTCGAACACATCGCGGCCCGCGAGGTCGATGGCGGTCGCCTGCTCGAACGAGAGGTCGATGTTGGCCTTGTCCGCCGAGATGAGCGCGTTGACCACCTGCCGCACATTGCCCTGCGCCAGGAAGTGCGTCTCCAGCATGTTGGCGGTCGCCGGGATGCCCGCCTTGCGCGCCGTGATGAGCGGCCGCACGATGGCAGGCGGCGGCACCTTGCGCAGCCGCATCCCGATGAGTTCCGAGATCTTGACCTTCACGCCAGCGGTGATGGCCGAGATCCAGAGCCCGAGGGGCACGAAGTAGACCAGGAGAACGAGCCCCAGGGCGATCCCGAGGATGATGATGAGAGCGCCGCTGCCGAGGAGTGCGTCCATGAGAGGGAGGGGCCGAGGGGGTTAGTGGGTGCGGCGGTAGTCGCCGCTGCGTCCGCCGGTTTTGGCCAGCAGGCGGAGGCCGGTGATTTCGATCTCCTTCGAGAGCGACTTGCACATGTCGTAGACCGTCAGCGCGGCGACGGAGACGGCGGTGAGTGCCTCCATCTCGACGCCCGTGGGGCCTTCGGTCTTGGTGATCGCGCGGATCTCGACGGCCTGCCGGTCCTCGTTGAGCGTGAACTCAATCTCGACGTTCTGGAGCAGCACGTCGTGGCAGAGCGGGAGGAGGCGGCTGGCCTGCTTGGCACCGAGCACGCCCGCGATCTGCGCGACGGTCAGCACGTCGCCCTTCTGCACCTGCTGGTCGCGAACGGCGGCGAAGGCGTCGGCACCGAGGCGGACAGACCCGGCGGCGACGGCCGTCCGTGCCGTCGGGGACTTGGCGGAGATGTCCACCATCCGGGCGCGGCCGTGCTCGTCGATGTGGCTGAGCCCGGAGGCAATGGGAGGCAGATCGAGGTCGGTCATGAGGTGGGAGAAAGCCAGTGCTCCAAGATACCGGCGCGAGGGTGCGGGGTTCGGCGGCGCGGTAGGCTCCGCCTCGGTGCCGAGGCGGAGGGAGCCACGGCCTCCCAGACGATGGGCGCGTCACCCCCCAATGGAGATCATCGCGCGGTTGGCTTCGGCCGCCTCGGCGAGCGCGGTGAGGCCCGAGGGGGCTGTGACGGTCTTGCCGTCGTGGGCGGGCTTCTTCCTCGCGACGGCCCCGGCGATCAGGTCCCGGAGGTTGTCGTCGGTCGCGCCGGACCGCATCGCGTCGCGGAGGGACACCTCGCTCGCGCCGAAGAGGCAGACCTTCAGCGCGCCGTCGGCGGTGACACGGAGGCGGGAGCAGCCGCGGCAGAACGGCGCGGTCATGCTCGCGATGAACCCGAGGCGGCCGGGGGCCTCGCGCGAGAAGTGGAACGTGCGCGCGGTCGCATCGGGCGCGTCGACTCGCGGGAGGAGCGGTCCGTGAACGGCTTCGATGGCCTCGCGCGTCTCGGTCCACGGCACGAGGGCGGAGCGGTCCCACCCGAGCCCCGCGAACGGCATCCACTCGATGAACCGCACCTCCACGGGCAAGCGGAGCGCGAGATCCGCGAGGTCGGCGACCTCGTCGTCGTTCTGGCCCCGCAGCACGACGGCGTTCACCTTGAGCGGCCTCTCCGTCCCGATGCCGTAGCCTTGCTCGGCGGCAGCCTCCAGCGCGTGCAGCACGCGGTCCAGCCCGTCGCGGCGCGTGAGAGCCCGGAAACGCTCGGGCCGGAGCGTGTCGAGCGAGAGGGTGAGGGCCGTGAGCCCGGCGTCTCGGAGGGCCGGGAGGCGCCGGGCGAGCGCGAGGCCGTTCGTCGTCATCGCGAGGCGCCGAACGCCCAGCGCGGCGAGCCGCCGGGTGATCTCCACCGCCTCGGGCCGGACGAGCGGCTCCCCACCCGTCAGGCGGACCGTCGTCACACCGAGGCGGACGAACAGCGCACCGAGGCGGGCAATCTCCTCGGTGGTCAGCAGCAGGTGGTCTGGAGTCCAGTCCAGCCCCTCGGCGGGCATGCAGTAGCGGCAGCGCAGCGTGCAGCGCTCGGCGAGGGAGAGGCGCAACGTGGTGTGGTGCCGCCCCAGCGAGTCCGTCAGCGCCGGGTCGGTCACGAGTCGCCGCCTCGGATCTTCTGCAGGATCGCGATGGCGACCCCGACGGCGATCCCGGCGAGGAGCATCAGGACAAACCAGGGCGTGGAGCCGAGTTCCATCACGAGGGGGATCCGGGGGCGTAGGGCGGCTGGTCGTCCACGTCGACGCCCGCGTACAGATCTGCCAGCGCGATCTCGACGCCGAGCACGTCGCAGCGCATGGTCGCGTCCAGCCCCACCGCGTTCTCGATGCGCCAGCTGTTGCCGGTCCGTGCGAACCGCGTCACCTCGGCGACCTCCTGATCCAGGATCCAGTATTCCTGGAGGGAGTCTAGTTGGGTGTAGGAGGTCAGCTTCTGGCCTCGGTCCACCGCCACCGTCGAGGTGGAGGTGATCTCCAGGACGAGGCTCGGGGTTTCGAGGACGGGCGGGGTGTCGTCGGAGTAGACCGGCTCGCCGCACGCCAGCACAAAATCCGGGTAGACGTACGCCCGGCCGAACGAGCGGACGCGTTGATCTCCTGCCCCCGCACGGCACCCCTGCTTCCGCGCGAGTGCGTGGAACGTGGCGGCGACGTTGATTCCGATGTCGTTGTGCTCGGGGCTCGCGCCCGCCATCGCGACGGTCCCGGTCTCGTCGTAGCCGTGCCGAGGGACTACCCACCCGTCGTAGAACTCGTATTTCTCACCGGGAGGAGCGGCGGCGTCGAAGGCGAGGTATTCCTCGGCCGTCATGCGGAGGGGAGTCGCGGGGTAGGCCATCGCGAGGAGTGGGCGGAGGCTCGCAAGAAACGACACGTGTCTGCCGGGTGCTCCCGCCTCGGTGCGGCGGCAGATCCCGCGGCCGAGGTGGCCGCCGAAGGACCGAGGCGGGCGGGGCGCCCACGCCCTCTTCCCTCATTTCAACGAAACGGGCCCCGTCTGAGCGGCTACCATCCGCGACACCCTTCCAGTATGCGTTACCTCTCCCTCGGCGAGACCTCCGACATCTCCGCCTCCTGTCACTACCTCGAGATCGGGGGCGTCGGCCTCGTGCTCGATGCGGGCATGGACCCCGACGCGGACGGCTATGCGGCGGTCCCGCCCTTCGAGGTGCTCCGCGACCGCGCGGTGGATCACGTCATCGTCACGCACGCCCACCACGACCACCTCGGTGCGCTCCCCGTGCTGATGCAGAAGGAGCCCCACGCGACGGTCCACATGTCGCGCCCGACAGCCATGCTGGCCGACGTGCTCCTGCCATCGTCAGCGCGGCTCCAGCGGCGGCGTCAGCGCGAGGGCAGCACGGCCGCCTCCCCGGTCTTCGACGTGGAGCAGGCCGAGGCGCTCAGCTATCTCTACGAGGCCCACACCCTCGGGACCGACTTCGACCTCGACAGCCTGGATGCCCTGGGCGACGTGACCGGACGGTTCTATCACGCGGGACACGTCCTCGGTGCCGTGGGGGTGTACATCGAGGCGGACGAGTGGGAGCCGGGCGAGGTGATCGGCCAGAAGAAGAACGAGCGCACGCTGCGGGTGTTCTACACGTCCGACACCAGCCTCAAGGCGCAGACCATCCTCCAGCCTGCCGAGTACCCCGAGGGACCGCTCGACGTGCTTTTCCTGGAGACCACCCTCGGCGCCGATCCCGAGGCGGAGGAGACCTCCCGGAAGGAGCAGGAGCGTGCCTTCGGCGAGGCGCTCGCGCGCGTCCTCGCGAGGGGGGGCTCCGCGCTCGTGCCCGTCTTCGCGCTGGGCCGCAGTCAGGACGTGCTCGCGATGATCGGCCGGTACAAGTCACGGGGGCTGTTCCCCAAGGAGACCCCCGTCTACACCGTAGGGTCCATGCGGGGCATCTCGGCCATCTACGACCAGACTCGCCAGTCCACGCCCCGTCTCGATCCCGACTTCGAGGTCTACAGCGTGGACCAGCAGCGCCTTCCCAAGACGACGGCCCGGCTCAACGAGGCGTTGGACCAGGGGGGCATCTTCGTGCTCACCAGCGGGATGCTCTTCGAGCGGACGCCGTCGCACAGCCTCGCGCAGAAGATGATCGGCGACGCGAACAACGGCATCTTCTTCGTCGGCTACAGCAAGGACGACTCGCCGGGCGCGATCCTCCAGGAAAAGGCCGCCTCGGGCGAGCCCATCACGCTCGATGAAGACATCGGGCCGCAGGCCATCCACGCCGAGGTGAATCGCTTCCGGTTCTCGGGCCACGCGCATCGTCGGGACCTCATCAAGATCGTGGAGCAGACGCAGCCGAAGACGGTCGTGCTGGTCCACGGGGAGACCGCCGCGAAGGTGTGGATGAAGGACAACATTGAGTATTTCCACCCCGAGGTGACGGTCATCATCCCCAAGCAGGGCGAGGAGATCGCGTTGTAAGGGACGAAGCGCGATGCGTCCGACGATGGCGATGCGTTCCGCCTCGGTGATCCGGTGGACCGAGGCGGGGGCGGACGTTCCGCCTCGGTGACGCCGCAGAGCCACCGAGGCGGGCCCGGTCCTCGCGCAATCGAACCACATCCCGGAACCGTCGTTGCACCGACTAAACGACACCCCCTTTCATGTCCGCCGTTCTCGCCACCACCCACTTCGACCCCCAGACCCGCGGCACCGACCGCTCCGCCGACTGGGCGCAGGGCCAGACCTTCGAGGACTTCCTGCCCACCGCCGAGAAAAACGCTGGGCTCTGGTCCTCCACCTGGGAGCGCACCCACATCCCCGACGATCTCCAGGCCCGCGCCGACGCGCTGCTGGGGGACTGGAAGCTCCTCGTCCTCTCCGCCGACTGGTGCGGCGATGCCTCCAACACGGTCCCCGTTCTGGCCCGGCTCGCGGAGCAGACCGACGGTCTGGACCTGAGGCTTCTGGAGCGTGACGATCACCTCGACCTGATGGACGAACACCTCACCGGGGGGACGGCCCGCGCCATTCCCGTGGTTCTCCTCCTCGATGCCTCCGGGGGCGAGCGCGCCTGGTGGGGCCCACGCCCGGTCGATCTCCAGGCGTGGGTCAAGTCTGAGGGCATGGAGATGGAGACCGACGCCCGCTACCGCGAGGTCCGCAAGTGGTACGCTCGGGACAAGGGGCGCACCACGCTCCACGAGGTCCTCGCGATGATCGAGGCGGCGACCGGAGGGCAACACGTCTCCTGACATGGCCGACGCCCTCCCCGCGATTACATCCGGCGATCACGTGCAGGGCCCCGAGGACGCCCGCATCACGCTCCTCCAGTACGGCGACTTCGAGTGCCCCTTCGGCCGTCAGGTCCACCAGATCGCGACGGAGATGCGCGAGGCGTTCCCAGACCGCCTCCGGTTTGTCTTCCGCCACTTCCCGCTGCGGTACCATCCCCACGCGCTCATCGCCGCACTGGCGACCGAGGCGGTCGCGCGCGAGCACGGCGAGGACGCCTTCTGGGCGTATCACGACCGGCTCTACGCCCATCCGTCGGCCCTCCGGCGCGATCTCCTCCCGCAGCACGCCGAGGCGCTCGGGTTCAGCCCCGAGGCGGTCCATCGCGCGGTGGAGGAGGAGACCGGCAAGACCGAGATCCTGGCGCAGAAACGCGGCGGCGTCCGGGCAGGCGTCCGCTCCACGCTCTCTGTGTTCATCGACGGCGAGTTGTTCCAGGACGACGCGGTGGAGGCCGCCATCATCGAGCGCGTCATCCAGCCGCTGAAGGCAGGCTGATCGCCCCCGCCTCGGTGGGAGCGTCCGCCTTGGTGCGTCTCCAGCAGCCCCGAGGCGGAGGCGCACGTGATCCCTGGCCCCGCGGGACTGCGTGACGAAGGAAACCCCCTTCGTTCGCTCATGCGCTCGCTCGTCCTCGCGATCCTCCTCGCGCCGCTCTCCCTCGTGGCACAGCCGCAACTCGCTCGCATCACGGCCGAGGTCGGCCCTCGTGGTCCGCAGTTCGTCCGCGACGGGCGCCCGGTCACGTTCGTTCCGTTCGACGGGCGGGCGGCCTTCTCCGGCCTCGACACCTCCGGCGACTGGGCCGTCTGGCTCACCGATGGCACCGAGGCGGGCACGGTCAAGCGGATCCCCGAGAACGGGGGAGGGCCTGCCGTTCCGTCCGCCCCGCTGGCGGCCTTCGAGGACCGTCTCTACTTCTCTGGCCTCGACGCGGACAACCGCAACCGTCTCTGGCGCATCGCCGCGACGGGCCTCCCCGAGCAGGTGACGCTTGCGGAGTACGAGCCGGGCACCTTCGCGGCCCAACCCGACCGGTTCTTCTTTACGGGATGCACGCCGGACGAGGGCTGCGAGCCGTACGTCTCGAACGGACAGAGCACGAGTCTCCTTCAGGACATCCATCCCGGTCCGACCTCCTCGGAGGCCCGAGGCTACACCCTCTGGCAGGGCGCGACGTACTTCGAGGCGGACGACGGATCGACTGGGGAGGAGGTCTGGCGCACAGCAGGGACCGAGGGCACCACGACGCTTCTCGCGAACCTGTACCGTGGCGCCACGGGCAGCCGCGTCGGGGGCTTCCTGCCGACCGGCAACCTGCTGCTGTTCGTCGCCGAGGGCCGGGCGTCCGGCGAATCGGCCATGCCGGGGATCTATGGCACCGACGGCACCGAGGCGGGCACGAGCCTCGTGGTGGGGGCTGGACTCGCCACCTCGTTCCTCGGGACCGCCGGAGCCGAGGACACGCCTATCGTGGCGTTCGCCGACCCCACGTTCGGCCGCGAGCCGCACGCGCTGACCGGCGGATCTCTCGTGTTCCTCGCAGACATCCGCGCAGGAGGGGGCAGCCTCGCGCCAGGCACCGGCTCCCGCACGGCCCGCCTCGGTGACCACCTCGCATTCACGGCCGAGGCGTTCGTCTCGCCCACCCTCGTGGACCAGATCTGGCTCACGGACGGGCAGACGGCCTCGCGCATCGAGATCCCGGACGAACCCGCGTACGCGGAGTACCGAAACCCCGTCACGCTGGACGGCTCGCTCTACTTCACCGTCGTCCCGAACGAGACGCTCAACCAGGACGCGCCGCAGCAGATCTGGCGGTTCGTGCCCGCGAGCGGCCTTGTGGGCGGCGGCGCGTACGAACTCATCGGGACGCTCCCGGATGGCGCCCTGCTTCAGGGGTGGAACGCATTCGATGGGGGGCTCCTGATGGGCGTCTCGTTGGGGGTGAGTGGCCCGGTGGAACTGTGGGGCATCGGCTACAGCGCAGACACGGCTGGAACCGAGGCGTCGGCGTCGGCGGCGTTGTCCCTCCGTGTGGCACCAAACCCCATTCGTGGAGCCACCCGCCTCGGGTACACCCTCACCGAGGCGGGCGAGGTGCGCCTGACCGTCTTCGACGCGCTCGGCCGGTCCGTCGCGACACTGGTGGACACGGCGCGGCCCGCTGGCGAGCATCACGCCACGTGGGACAGCTCCGGTTTCCCGGCGGGGATGTACCTCGTGCGCCTCCACGCGATGGGAGGCGAGGCGACTCGAACGGTGACGGTCGTCCGCTGACTAGCGCGGCAGAAACGAGGCGGATACGTGGCGCTCGGCGGACACCCTGGTTCGTGTGTGTCCTGGATTGTAGACGGAAAATATCGCGATTCGGCCTGTTTTGGCCGTTCTGGTGGAGCGGAACGAGCGTTGATACCTGATGGGCACAACCAGCGGCCCAGACCCCGAGGCTGGCGTGACACCCGGCGCCGCCGACCTCCGGGCCTCCTCAACCCCCCACCGCCATGACTCGCTTTTCGCTTCTCTCCTTCGGGCTCG
>JBCCPW010000085.1:0-9922 GCA_039024735.1 Bacteroidota bacterium | reverse complement strand
GTGCTGGTCCTTGGACTCGGGGTCGTCGGACTCGCCCGTGACGAGCGAGCGGAGACTCCAGCCCCCGGGGCCGGGGCTCTCGGAGGCCGAGGGGGCGGCCGGAGGCGTGTCGGGGAAGGCTCCAGGCGAGGTCCAGTTGGGCGTCGCGGTCGGCGGAGCGGGTGGCTCTGAGGCGGGCGGCTGTGCCTCAGGAGGTGCGGGAGCGGACGGCGGGGCGGATGTGTCGGCGGGCGGCGGCGGTCCCACGGCCGGGGCAGGTGGCCACACGCGGGGAGCCATGCGTGGGCCGTCGGTGTCAGGCCAGGGGCTCCGGGGCATGCGGGGCTTGTCCCCTTCGGGCTCCGAGGCGGGGGGCGCCGCCTCGGTCGCATCGGCCTCGGGAGACGGGGCTGTGGGGGGCGTCGGTTCTGCGCTCGGCACCCCCTCCCAGCCCTCGGGGGCAGGCTCCACTGCCGAGGGCGGCTCAGCGATGGGCTCCGGGGCTTCTGCCTCCATGCTCGCCTCGGGTGCGGCAGACGGCGGGTCCATCGCGATCTCCGCCTCGGTGGTGTCGGGCGTCATCACCTCCTCGGGCACCGAGGCGGGAGCGGGACGGTCCGTGGCCTCGGGCGTGGCGGCCTCGGAGATGTGCGCTTCCTCCCCCGCATCCATCGCGGCCTCCTCCGGTTCGGGCGTGTCCATCGGGGGCGCGTCCGCCTCGGTCGCGAGGTCAGGCACTGGAGCCACGATCTCCGACTCGATGGGGGGCTCGGCCTCGTCCGCCCCGGGATCGGCTTCCGCGAGAGCCGCGGGCGGTGCAGGCAGCGTCCGCTCCTCCGCCGAGCGGTCGGGCGCGACGAGCTTGATAAAGCCGACCGGGTCCTCGCCCTGGAACTGGGCCAGCATCTCCAACTCGGACATCAGGAAGCTCCGCAGCCGAGCCGCCACCTCGTTCTGCCGGTTCGTGAGGTGCGAGAGGTCCTGCCGGAGGCCGTAGCGCTCCTGCTCGGCCTCCTGGATGATCCGCTGGGCGCGAAGCTCGGCCTCCTCCACGATGAGGCGCGCCTTCCGGTCGGCGACCTCCTCGGTGCGACGGGCCGAATCGCGAGCGGTCTCCAGCGCCTCCTGGAGGGCAAGCTCCACCTTCTCGTAGTGCTTCAGCTTGTCCTCCACCTCGCGGACGCGCTCCTCGGCCATGCGACGGGCCTCGGCCTGGTTCTCCCATTCCTGGGCCAGGGCGGCCAGTTTTTGGTCCACGTCGTCCGCGTCGTAGCCCCCGAAGGTGCGCTTCTTGATCTGGCTCTTGAGGTTCCGAATGTCGCGGGCGGAATACATGGCGGGGGGGAGCCGGTGGCGAAGGCGCAGGACGCGCGGCGAACGTGCTCAAGCTACGGATTCGCGCGGATCCGTCTCATCCACGCGATCCCACGAGTGCGCTCCCCACGCGGACGTGTGTCGCGCCCTCCTCAATGGCGATCTCGAAGTCGCTGCTCATCCCCATCGAGAGGAGCGGGAGGCGATCCCGACCGATGGCCTCGGCCTGCTCGCGGAGCCGCGCGAACTGAGGCCGCACGACCCGGTCCAGCTCCTCGCGCGAGGCCGGAGCCGCCATGCCCATCAAACCCCGCACGTCGAGATGGTCGAACGCCGCGAGGTCATCTAGGAGAGCGGTCAACGCCTCGGGCTCCACGCCGTGCTTGCTGTCCTCGCCCGAGATGTTGACCTGCACGAGGCACGGCAGGACGCGCTCCGCCGTCCGGGCGCGCTTGTTCAGTTCGCGACCGAGGCGGACGGAGTCGAGCGCGTGGAAGAGGTCGGCGCGCTCCGCCACCTCGCGGGCCTTGTTCCGCTGGAGGCTCCCGATGAAATGCCACGTCGCGCGATCTTCGAGGGCGTCGGCTTTGTCCGCGAACTCCAGCGCGCGGTTCTCGCCCAGATCCGGCACGCCCGCGTCCAGTACGTCGCGGAGCACATCGAGGCCGAAGGTCTTCGTGACGGCGACGAGCGTCACCTCGGAGGCCTCGCGGCCCGCGCGGTCGCACGCAGCCTGGATGCGGGCACGAACGGCGGCGACGCGGTCGGAAAGGTCAGGCATCCGGCGGAGGGTACGGGGTACGGGGTACGGGGTACGGGGTACGGAAGCAAACGCTCCCGGTCGCCTCGCACCACCGTCTCCGCCTCGGTGGTGTTCCGCCTCGGTGGTGTTCCGCCTCGGTGGTGTTCCGCCTCGGTGGTGTTCCTCTGGGTGTCTGCACCGAGGCGGGCGAGACGATGCCCTGTGGTCTTCGCCTCGGTGCCGCCCGTCAGCGCAGGCCCACCGCCTCAGCCTGCGCGCCCACCTCCAGTGCCACCCGCGCCGAGGCTCCGGCAGCGCCCGCGCGTGGAAACGGTCCGGGGTCGGGCAAAGCGCTGCCCGGCCGCGAGAGGGTCCCCACCTCGGGCACGAGACGGGACCATCCATTGGGATCGTCGCTGCGATAGCCGCCCTCGGAGGTTGTGGGGCTCACGAAGAACGTGGAGCGCCAGACGGGCTCGGCGTCGCGCACGGCGCCGAAGACGTTGTGCCGGAAGGTGTGCGTGCGGACGTGCTCGCGCGAGAGACCCTCCACGGCGATCTGCCGCGCCTCCACATCGCGCCGGGCGACGTTGCCGGTCACGAGGTTTCGCGCCACGAGCGTGTGCCCGTCCTCCGCCCGCCGATCCGGATCGAGGCGGAGCCAGATGCCCGTGCCCTCGTTGCCTGTGATCGTGTTGTGCACCAGCACGTTGCGGCTCGCGGCCTGCGAGAGAACCCCGCTGCCCGACCACTCGCGCCATCGCGTGCCGGTGATGGTGGTGTGCTGCACGAGCGTGCGGACCGTCCGAAGCTCCAGCATGACCCCCGCGATGGCGTTGTCCTCGGCCACGCTCGCCTCGATGGTGTTGTCGGCATTGTCGATGTCGAACCAGATGCCGGGGCCCTCGTTGCCGCGCGCCGTGAACCGGCGGAGGATGGTGTCCGACGTGCGCGCCCACTTGCCGCCGCCTGCCTCCCAGACGGGATCGTACCCCTTCCAGTTGTTGCCGATGGCCTGGGAGTCCACGATCAGGCACGAGGTGCAGCCCCCACCCCACCCCATCTGCCCGTTGCGGTCCGCCGCCACCCGCTCGAAGACGTGCTCCCGGCCGGACACGTCGATGCCCTGCCCGTTGGTCCACTCCACCGTCACGTCCTCGAAGACCGATCCTCGGCTCCCGGCGCAGACAGCGCCCCACTGCGCGCGGTTGGCCGCGTGTCGGAACACGATTCCCACGACGTGGACGTAGCCGGGCGTGGCCGGATCGCCACACTCCGCGTGCTCGCCTCCGGGCTGAAAGAGGTACGTCCGGTGCGCGACCTCCACCGCCTCGGGCGTCTCGTTGCTTCCATCGAAACGCGCGACGATGGCCCGAGGCGCGGTGTCCGGCCCGTCGATCCAGAAGGTGCCGGGCGCGAGGGCGGACCTCTCCGGGACCGCCCGCATCACCTGTCCGCGATGAATGACGAGTTCGCGCCGCATGACGGGGTCGTCGCCGCCGTAGGCTGGGAGGCCGGGCCCCGTCCACAGGCGACGCCACGAGCCATCGGCCTGGCGTTCCCAGCCCTCCGCCCGGTCTGCGCCCGTCACGACGACCGTCTCCCCCTCGGCCGCACGGAACGTGATCCGAGCGCCGGGCGCTCCGCCCTCCTGCGGAAACACAGACTCGCGGTAGACGCCCTCGTGAATCACCACGGTATCGCCCGGACGCAGCACGCCCAGGCCCGTCGCGCGAGAGATCGTGCGCCAGGGGGCCGCCTCGGTGCCGGGGTTGGCGTCGTCCGCCTCGGGGTGTGCGGCCGCCACGTGATAGGTCCGTCCGCTCACCGAGGCGGGGGTCTTGAAGGTGACGTCCTCTGAGGCAGAGGCCACCGAGGCGGGTGACGACCGGATTGCAATAACGGAATCAGACGGGCCACAACCCGCTACCACCGCCGCCAGGCACAGCACGAGGGCGACTCTCACCACGTCAGCTTCCGGCACGTGAACGCCTCGGCCCACCGGCAGCCTGCCTCCACACCGCGCAGACGGAGCGTCGCGCGGAACGTGTCGTCGTCGTACCAGCCCTTGCCGCGCTGCGTGGCGAAGTGCTCCCGGAGATGGGCCAGCTTGGCGTCCACGGTCGCGTCGTCCAGCCGAACGAAGGCGTTGGGGCGCACGGCATCGCCGTCCCATTTCGGGATCTCGATCTCAGCGATGGTCACACCCCGGAAGGTCTGCCACGCGAGGTCCGCGGTCTGGCGATGGTCTTGATGGCGGTCGTCCAGGCCGGTCGTGAGGACGAGGTGCGGGCGCTCGCCCTCGAAGGCATCGGCGAACGTCTCGCGCGCCCACGCCTTGAGGTCCACGCCCTGCCACGGCAGGTGCCCGTCGCGAAAGCCGGGCGTCTCGACCCGGACCGCCTCGGCGTCACCGAGGAGGGCCTCGGCGCTGGTGCGGGCTTCGCGCTGCCGGTTCTCATCGCCGGTCAGCACCACCCAGACAACGTGCGTTCGGGGGCGCTCCCGGAGGAGCCGCAGCACGGTCCCCCCCGCCCCGATCTCCACGTCATCGGCGTGGGCACCGAGGCACACGAGGCGGAGCGGCTGCTCGCGACCGAGGGGGGGAGCGAGGTCAAACATCGCGAGCGGCGCAGGTGTTACCCCTCCGCCAGCTTGGGCGCGCCGATGCCGGGCGCAGCGCCGTCGCCTCTCGCGCTGGTCTCCACCGCCTCGGCGTTGATCGCGCGGGACGGATCCTCCCACACCTGCCACGGGGCGTCCCCGCCTCGGTGGATGTCGTCGAGGAGGCGCTTTTCCTTGAACGTGTCCATGCACGCCCAGAAGCCGTTGTAGACGAACGTCCCGAGGTCGCCCGCAGCGGCCATTCGGTGCGCGGGCTCCGCCATGAGGTCCTCGCCGGGACGCATGAAGTCGAACACACGCTGGTTGAGCACGAAGAAGCCGCCGTTGATCCGCAGGCCGATCTCGGTGACGTGCTGGATCTCCAGCACCTCGCCGCCCTCGCCGGAGCGGACGACGTGGCTCGTGTAGTTGGGCTGCACGCCCAGGAAGGTCGCGGCGCGTCCAGAGTCCTGCGCGAAGTCGATGATATCGTCCAGCGGAGCGGCGGAGACCCCATCGGCGTAGTTGGCGAGGAACCACTCCTCCCCGTTGAGGAAGGGGCGGACGGCCATCAGGCGCTCGCCGATGCTGGCGGTCTGGCCGGTGTCCACGAACGTGATGCGCCAGTCGTGGATGTCGGACTGGAGCAGTTCCACCTCGGTGCCGCTGCGGAGGACGAAGTCGTTCGAGACGGTCTCGTCGTAGTCCACGAAGTAGCGCTTGATGTGGTCGGCGCCGTGCCCGAGGCAGAGGATGAAGTCCTTGTGCCCGTAGTGGGCGTAGTACTTCATGATGTGCCAGAGGATGGGGCGGTACCCGATGGTGACCATCGGCTTGGGCATCGGGCCGGAGTGATCCCGGATCCGCATGCCTTCGCCTCCGCAGAAGAGAACGACTTTCATGAGCGGTGAGGGGTGGCGCGCACGAGGCGCGAGGGGGCAAGCGAGGCGCCATCGCCCGAGGCACCCGGTTCGGGAGACCAGACGGTCCCGTTTTTCCGACGGAAGACGGGCTGCACGGGCCGCCCGATGAGAAATCCGTCGGTCGTTCCGGCGTCGAGGGCGCGGGCGTAGACCGCGAGGGCGCCGTCGAGTGCGTCCAGCGTCTGCGCGAGGGCGCGGTCGTCGTGGGCGGTGGAGACGACGAAGGAGGGCGCGAGAACGCCTCGCGCGGTCATCTCCTGGAGAAAGAGCGTGCGGAAGGGCTGGCTCGGACGGCCCTCCGGGTCGCGGGTGAAGAAGACGAGGTTGCAGTCGCGCCCGGCGGTCCCGACGAACTCGCCGACCCCGTGCGCCTCGGTGACCTCGCGGACGCCCTCGCGCAGCCTCGCGCCGATGGCGTGAAGCTGGCCCGTCACGTCCTCCTCGCGATAGATCCGCATCGTCTCCAACGCGGCCCCGAGGCCGACCGTCTCGGCGCCGTGCGTGGCGGAGAGCAGGAAGACCCGGTCCGCCTCGGTGGTGAGCCCCCCCAGGTCCATGATCTCCGCTCGCCCCGCGACGGCCGAGCAGGCGAATCCGTTGGCGAGGGCCTTCCCGAAGGAGGACAGGTCCGGCTCGATCCCAAACAGCCCCTGGGCGCCGTGGCGGTCCCAGCGGAAGCCGGTGATCATCTCGTCGAGGATGAAAACGGCGCCCTCGCGGTCGCAGATCTCGCGGACCTCGCGCATGTACGCGCTCGGGTCCTCGGGGCCGCGCACGGCCTCCAGGATCACACACGCGATCTGACCGGGGTGCGCCGAAAACACGGCTCGAAGCGCCTCGGCATCGCCGTAGGCGAACGGGATAGAGAGGTCACGGACGGCCTGCGGGATACCCGCATTCATGTCGGTCGTGCCCATGAACCAGTCGTCCTGCGAGAGGAACGGATGGTCCCCGCACATCGCGACGAGGTCGCGTCCGGTGGCGGCGCGGGCGAGCTTGATGGCCGCCGTGGTGGCGCTGGAGCCGTCCTTGCAGAACTTGACACGTTCGGCGCCGGGGATGAGATCAACGAACGCTTCGGCCGCCTCCAGTTCCACCGAGGCGGGTCGGGTGAAGTTGAGACCTGCGGCCATCATGCGGGCGGCGGCGGCGTTCACGCGGGGCTCGGCGTGGCCGAGGGTGACCGCCCGGAGGCCCATCCCGTACTCCACGTACTCGTTGCCGTCCACGTCCCACACGCGGCAGCCCTCGCCTCGCTCGATGACCACCGGCATCGGCTCGGGCATCTGGTCGTCGCCCTTGGCGTAGGTGTGGGCGCCCCCGGGAATGAGGGCGTGAGCGCGAGCCTGATGCTCGCGGGAGCGGGCGTAGCGGGAAAGGTCAGGCGTCATCGTCGGAGGGCGCAGGCCGGATCAGTTCCGCGTGGAGGAGGCGGTCGGCGGCGGCACGGACGGCCGCGAACGGGAGGTCGCTTCGCGAGGCGATGTGGAGGAGGTCGTGGTCGCCGTCGGACAGATTGAGGACCCAGAGGAGGGCGCGTTGCGCCTCGGGCGCGAGGGCCTTGCCACCGATGGGCGCGTACAACCCGCGGCGCCCCAGCATGGGCTCGCCGAACGGCTGCGTGGAGACGTAGCGCGCGTTGCCGTCCATCGCGGACACAACCGACAGGACCGCCTCCAGCGCATCCTCCAGGGCGTCGGGCGTGAGCAGCGAGAGGTCGTCGGCGGAGGTGTGGTACTCGGGGTACTCGCCGTGTGGGGTCCGCGTGAGGCGCCCGACGGGCAGGTCGAAGCCGGGTGAGTTGAACTGGCGCTCGTCGTAGCCGAAGGGCTCAAACGGCCGCACCTCGATGCCGGGAAACAGTGTCTCCACGGCCCGGTCTGCGACGGTCGGGGTGTGCAGTGTGCCTCGGCGCGAGCGCTTGTAGACGAACGGCTCGGCGTCGCCGAGATTCGCGAGTACGAGGCCGCCTACTACCCGCTCCCGTGCTTCCGGGTGCGCCGCCAGCCACGCCAACGCCCCGATGGTCCCAGGCGCGAAGAGAAACCGGATCGTGTGGCGGCGTTCGTCCGACCGGAGAAGCGTGTGGGCGGCAAAGGTGGCGACGGCCAGGGCGCTCGCGTTGTCGTTCGCGAGGGCGGGATGGCAGGCGTGCGCTGAGATCAGGATCTCACGATCCGTCGCGCCCGGAATGACGCACTCGCCGACGCTCATCGAGCCATCGGTCACGCGCGTGTCGATGAGGACCTCGACCTCGGCCTCCTCGCCAAAGGTCTCGGCGACGGACTCCAGAGTGCAGTGACGGAGACAGAAGCCCCAATCGTCCGTCCAGTAGGCCGTGCGGTAGGGGATCCAATCGGGGTGGTCCGGGAGGGTGTGGAGGTGCGGCCGGAGGTCGGCGAGGCTCATCCGGGCCTCGCGGGGACCCGAGTACTGCACGAGGTGGAGCGGATGCGCGTCCCAGTCGGCGATCCGCTGCCCGTCCGGGAGGGTCAGGTGCGCCTCGTGGACAACCCACTCGGGGGGCGCGGTCCAGTCCAGGAGGGGCGTGCCGCTGAAGACCTCGGTGACCTGGAGGGGGATGCGCTCCGCGATGGCACCGAGCGTCTGCCGAAGGCCCTCGCCCGTGATGGAGCGGCGGTACGGCAGGATCTCGCGCACGAACGCGAGAAGGGCCTCGGCACGAGACACCTCGGGCGGCGGGCGGGTGGGGGTGACGAGGGGGACAGGAGACACGCGCGAGGTATCGGCGCGTGCCTGCGTGCTCTGAAGCGGGCCGGCCGGGTCTCTCTCCGCCTCGGTACCGAGGCGGGAATGACGGTCGCTCGCATGGCCTGCCTCGGCACCGAGGCGGACTGACGTTGTGCCTCCGTCCGCGCGGGCTACCAGCCCACCTCGATGTCGTCTGGACCCACATCGCGTTCCTCCCGCAGCACGCGCAGCACCAGCACCTGGATCGTCTCCTTGCCGTCAAGGACGTGGTAGAAGACGTTCAACCGAAACGAGCGGAGCGGCAGAACTCGAATCTCAGGCCCCAGCGCCTCGCGCGGGCTCCCACCCTGAGGAAACTGAGCCAGCCGTTCCATCCCCTGATCGAACGCATCAGCGAGACGGATGGCGGCCTCGTCGCTGTAGAGCGCTCGGTAGTCGAGGGCATCGCGAAGATCCGCCCGCGCCTGAGCCGAAAGTGCGACGACGGTCACATCTCTCCTTCTGCGCGGCGCTTTGCAGCGTGCCCCCGGAGCATCGCGCGGATCTCGTCACGGTCGTAGGTCTGGAAACCGCCGCTCTCTGCGCCCTCGTGAATCAGCGTACGGAGGTGATGGATCCTGGCGTCTCGCTCCTGATGAAGCCGAAGAGCGTCCCGTACAACCTCAGACGCAGAGTTGTACCGGCCAGACTCTACCTTTGACCGAGCGTAGCGCTCCAGTTCGGGGGTCAGCGAGACGTTCATGGCACGCAGGGCATTCCTTCCGAAGTGTAGCCCAGCAGCCCATCGATGTCAATCCTTGTTATGACACCATCGAGACCGCCTCGGTACCGAGGCGGGGCTACTCGGCGGTCACCACCACGCCCTTCCAGAAGGCCACGTGTCCCCGGATCTCCTCGGCGGCGGCCTTCGGCTCCGGGTAGAACCACGCGGCGTTCGCGTTCGTCTCGCCGTCCACGACGACGTGCTTGTAGCTCGCGGTGCCCTTCCAGGGGCACACCGTCGTGTGGTCGCTGGGGCGCACATACTCCTCGCGGAGTGCGCTCGCGGGGAAGTAGTGGTTGCCTTCCACGACGATTGTGTCGTCGCTTTGGGCGATGACGGTTCCGTTCCAGGTGGCGGTCATCGGAGGGGGGTTACAGAGCGTCGAGGCGGGCAGTGTCGGCCTCGCGCGGGGGTGGGAGGACACAGATCCGGTCGCCGCGTGAAGGGTCTACGACGACGGTGAGCCATTGCACCTGCTCGACGTGCTGGTTCTCGCGCCCGAACCTCTCGGCGACGGCCTCGCGGAGCCGGGCGTACGCCTTGGGCCCGGCCACGATGTAGCGCGGCTCGCCCCCGGACTCGCGGATGGCGCGCGTGGCCTCGTCCACGAACGCGAGCAGGGCGTCGGCCTCGGGGGCAGCTTCGAGCAGGAGCACGGACGGGATCAGCGGTGGGGGCGCGTGGTATCGTGCCGAGCCTCGCTCCGTTCCCGCGCGCATGCTCCACACCACCGGCACTCTCCCCGGCTCTCCCGAGGCGGGCATCCCCGCCCTCTTCTGGCGGCGCTGGCGGCCGGAACTCGGCGGGGTCCGGGCGTCGGTCGCGCTCGTCCACGGCATCCACGAGCACAGCGGGCGCTACGCGCATGTCGCCTCGGCACTGATG
>JBCCPW010000084.1:0-10179 GCA_039024735.1 Bacteroidota bacterium | reverse complement strand
GACGAGCCGGATGATCTCCGGGACGTAGTGGAGGTAGTACGTCCCGAAGACCTCGCGCTGGGTCGCGCCTCGGTCCAGGAAGTCGTCCACGTACTCCACGTAGTCGAGCACGATGAACGTGACGATCAGCAGCGCGAGCAGAAGCCCGGTGGCCGCGAAGGCACGGACGAGGACGTAGCGGTCGAAACGGGTCACGCTGACGGCAGACGGGGGAGGGAAGGGGCGTCTGAGCCAAGATGCAACCAGGTGCCGCCTCGGTGCGGCCGCCTCGGCACCGAGGCAGATCACCGAGGCGGAGAGGCCCAAGGCCGACGTGCTGTGGGGGGCGGGGCGTGTTGTGACACCCCCCCTCGGTGTGTGCTCCGATCGGGTAGACCGAGGCGGACAGGACGGTTTGCTTCCCGGAACCCGGAACCCGGAACCCGGAACCCGGAACCCCTGACTTCCCCTTGCCTCCACCGACCGTACGGGGCCTCGGCGGTAGCTTCGGAAGCGTTTCCCTTCCGATATCCCCGTCCCGATGAAAGTCCACGAGTACCAGGCCAAGGAGATCCTCGCGCAGCACGGCGTCGCCGTTCAGCGCGGCATCGTCGCCGACACCGTTGAGGAGGCCGTGCAAGCGGCCGAGACCATGGCCGCCGACGGCGTGACGCAGTTCGTCGTCAAGGCGCAGATCCACGCCGGGGGGCGTGGGAAGGGCGGCGGCGTCAAGTTCACGCCCTCCATCGACGGGGTCCGGCCGAACGCTGAGAAGATCCTCGGGATGACCCTCGTGACGCCCCAGACTGGCCCCGAGGGGCAACTCGTCAAGAAGGTGCTCGTCACCGCCGCTGAGGACATCGCGCACGAGTACTACGTGGGCGTGACCCTGGACCGCGCGAAGGGGATGGACGTCATCATGGCTTCCACCGAGGGGGGCGTCGAGATCGAGGAGGTGGCCGAGGCGACCCCCGACAAGATTGTCAAGGTCTGGGTGGACCCCTCCATCGGGCTGCGCGGGTTCCAGATCAATGAGATCGTCTCCGCGCTCGGTTTCGAGGGCGGGGCCAAAAAGGAGGCTCGCCGCTTCATCAAGGCGCTCTACGACGCCTACCGCGGGTCCGACGCGACGACGGCGGAGATCAACCCCCTCGTGCGGACGGAGGACGGTCGCGTGGTCGCGCTCGACGCCAAGATCGAACTCGACGGGAACGCCCTCTTCCGCCACCCGGACCTGGCTGCGATGCGAGACGAGGCCGAGGAGGAGCCCCTTGAGGTGGAGGCCTCCCGGCACAACCTCAACTACATCAAGCTCGACGGCAACGTGGGCTGCATGGTCAACGGCGCGGGCCTAGCGATGGGCACGATGGACCTCATCAAGCTCGCGGGCGGCGAGCCGGCCAACTTCCTTGACGTCGGCGGCACGGCGAGCCCGCAGACGGTGGAGGCCGGGTTCCGCATCATCCAGTCCGATCCGAACGTGAAGGCGATCCTCGTCAACATCTTCGGCGGGATCGTCCGGTGCGACCGCGTCGCGACCGGCGTCGTGGAGGCCGCGAACAACATGGACCTCACCGTGCCGCTCATCGTGCGGCTCCAGGGCACCAACGCCGAGGAGGGGATGCAGATTCTGCGCGAGAGCGGCCTGCCCATCGAGAGCGCGATCCGGCTCCAGGAGGCCGCCGACAAGGTGACGGCCGCCTTGCAGGACGGATAAGGCATGCGGGATGGAGGGGTGCCGCTGCCGTCCCCACCGGGTGCTCCCGCCTCGGCACCGAGGCGGGAGCGGTCGGAGCCGCCCGCCGGTGTCGAGATCGAGCGCGTGACCAAGCGGTTCGGCGACGTGCGGGCGGTGGACGATGTCTCGCTGTCCGTCGCGCCCGGCGAGTTGGTCTCGCTGCTCGGGCCGTCCGGCTCGGGCAAGACGACGCTCCTCCGCCTCGTGGGCGGCTTCGAGACGCCGGATACAGGCACGATCCGCCTCGGTGATCGCGACGTGACGCACCTGTCTCCCCAGGCACGGCCCACCGCGACCGTCTTCCAGAGCTACGCGCTCTTCCCGTCGATGACCGTCGGTGAGAACGTCGGCTACGGCCTCCGCGTGCAGAAGACCCCGCGCGACGAGGCCGCCCGCCGCATCACCGAGGCGCTCGGGATGGTCGGCCTCGGGGACCTCGCGGGCCGACGCGTGTCGGCACTCTCCGGCGGGCAGCAGCAGCGCGTGGCCCTCGCGCGCGCCCTCGCGGTCCGCCCGAAGGTGCTGCTCTTCGATGAGCCGCTCTCCAACCTCGACGCCGAACTGCGCCAGTCCACCCGGGCGGAGATCCGCGCGCTCCAGCAGGCCCTCGGCACGACGGCGCTCTACGTCACGCACGACCAGGACGAGGCCCTCGCGCTGAGCGACCGCATGGCCGTCCTCCGCGACGGCCGCCTCGTGGCAGTCGGGATGCCGAGGGACCTGTACGCGAATCCCCCGACGGCCTTCGTCGCGCAGTTCCTGGGGGGCGCGAACGTGGTGCGGGGGGCGCTGGCCGCCCGCCTCGGTGGCACCGAGGCGGGACCGGGCGAGGCGCTGTCCATCCGGCCGGAGCATCTCGTTCCTTCGTCCGATGGCGTCCCGGCGCGGCTCGTCACCCGCCAGTTCCTCGGCCGCGAGGCGGAGTGGGTGGTGGAGGTGGACGGCGCGACGCTTCGCCTCGCGGTCTCGCCCGATCAGCCGGTGCCGCCCGATCTTCGCGTCTCCGCATCGCGCGCGACCGTCGTCCGAGACGACCTCGCGGCGGAGAACCCCTCAGTCTCTTCCGAGTAGCTTTCTCTCGTCCCCCGCTCGTCCATGCAGGACCCTGACCAGATCGAGATCCGCGACACGCTCGACGGCCTCACCGCCGCGCGCATCGCGACGCTCTACCGCCGCGCGCCGCTCCTCCGCCAGACGGATCATCCCGAAAAGCTCCGCGAGTCGTTCGAGCAGAGCCAACTCGTGCTCTCGGCGTGGATCGGCGAGCGGCTCGTCGGCCTCGCGCGCGTGCTGACGGACGGCTATCAGGTGAGCTACCTCTGCGACCTCGCCGTGGAGCCGGATCTCCAGGGCGTCGGCCTTGGCAAGCGGCTCATCGACGCGGTGCTGGAGCGCGTGAAGGGGACCGAGTTGGTGCTGCGCGACTCGAACCTGTCGAGCGGATTCTACGAGCATCTCGGCTTCGCGCCGGTCGAGAACGGCTGGATGCGGCGGGCATGAAGCGGCTCCGTTCCCTGCTCTTCGGCACGTCCGACGTGGCGACCGATCTCGGCCTGCTGGTCCTCCGCGTGGGGATCGGCCTCGCGATGGCGTTCGCGCACGGGCTCGGCAAGATCCCGCCCAGCGAGGGCTTCATCAACGCGACCGCCAACCTCGGCTTCCCGCTCCCGGAACTGTTCGCGTGGGCGGCGGCGCTGGCGGAGTTTGGCGGCGGTCTCCTGATCGCGGTCGGTCTGCTCACGCGTCCGGCGGCGGCGGCGCTCGCGTTCACGATGGCGGTGGCGTTCTTCGGCGCTCACGGGGGCGATCCGTTCGGCGAGCGCGAGTTGGCGTTCGTGTTCGGGATCGCCTCGGTCGCGCTCATGATCTCCGGCGCCGGTCGGCTCAGCCTGGATCGTCTCCTTGCGCCCCCGTCCTCCCGCCGCGGTACCGAGGCGGAGTGAGCTGGGGCTACCGCACGCTCGCAGCCGTCACCGCCGGTACCCGACGCCCTTGAAGAAGGTGTACGAGAACGTCCCGTCGGGCTCCGCCGTCCGGTAGAGGTCGCGAAGGCCCGCATCGAACGCCTCCGCGCTCAGGAGACCCGCATCCACCGACGCCTCGCGGACGCCCTCGATCATGGCTGTGAACGTCCGACGGATGAACCCCTCGACCCAGGCCGGGCGGCTCGCGTCCACGTAGACCGTCCGAGGCGAGACGCGTACATCGGAGAGGCCCGCCTCGGCCAGGAGCGGGTACACCCGGCGCCCGATGTTCGCGTCGCCACCCGCGCGGCGCTGGAGTTCGACCTGGCAGCCGATCGCGGCGTGGGCCGCGCGGCTGTCCGGGTGGAAATACGTCGAGCCGTGGTCCCCTTCGATGACGGTCACGGTTCCGCCGGGGCGGACGAGGTCGGCGAGAGTCGCCAGCGCGTCTGCTGGGCGCGCGAGGTGTTCCAGGACGAAGCAGACGAAGACGTGATCGAAGGAGGCGGGCGCGAAGGGAAGCGCGAAGATGTCGGCCTGCTGGAACTCGACGTTCGAGAACCCGGCCGCCCGGACCCGTCGCTCGGCCTCCGCCAGAGACGAGGTGGAGACATCCACCGAGGTGAAGCGTGCGCCGGGGCTTCGGCTTGCCAGCGTCACCGTCTGGGAGCCAACGCCGCAGCCCGCCTCCAGCACGGTGCTGCCGTCGGGGTAGGCGGTGTCGGCGTGGAGGAGGTCGACGAGGGTATCGGCCTGGTCGTGCAGCCGCTCGTTCTCGCGGAGGGCGTATCCGTGAACGTAGGGATCGCTCATGCCGCAGGATAGCGTGAGGCCGCTCGTGGTGCCGTCGGCTCTCCCGCCTCGGTGCCGAGGCGGGGAGTGAGTGCATCGACCGGCGGGTTTCCCGTTCACGGTCCGGGCCAACCGTAGAGGGTGTTACCCATGCGGCCGGTCGGATCTGTCACCCATGTGACCGGCTCCTACACACGGGGCACTATCCCTTTTTCCTAACGCGGAAGAACAGTTCCCTGACGTGCCGGAGCGCAAACCTCCGGGCCGCTGGCAGCGTCCGCTTCTCTCTCACATAGACCAGATCGAAGTACCGAACGAGTTCAGCCCGCTCCTTCGGTTTGAGCGCGGACAGCTCATCGTCCACGTCGGCTCGCTCTCGAAGCTGCTTGCGCCTAGCTCGCGTGTACCGAGTCTCCTCGATCTCCCGGTACGCCGTCGCCATATCCTTCAACCCGACCGGCACGTACTTCAGCAGGAAGCGGAGAACGACGAGTCCAGTGATCGCTGCCTCATTCTCGATGATCGCTTGGATCACGATGTCGAGCGAACCGCGCTCAAACGAAGCCGTCAGTTGCTCGGGCCGCCTTCGAGAGTAGCTGCTGATACCGCCGGGCATCAGCCGCCCGAACGAACGATCCGCCAGTTCGAGGTAGGCGGACAGTTCCCGGAGGTTGACGTCCGTGTCGTCTACTCGAATAACGAGTTCTACGACTGAGTCTGGTGCGATGTCCTCGGGTAGCGAGGTGCGAACCAGTTCCTCCCGCAAGCGCTTCGGCAACCGGGCGGTCGCTCGCTCAGGCAGATAGCGTCGGGAGTCGTAAGCCAAAAGCGGAATGGGTGGGGTGTACACCTAACAACAAGCGTTGATGGGCGTAGGGAATCACTACGTGGTGTGATTCCTTTCCAAATGTAGCCAGTCACCAGCCATCCGGTGTCCACCCGCCTCGGTACCGAGGTGGGAGATTTCAGGCGTCCGCCAACCGCAGGTGGTCCACGATCCGCGTGACGCCCGGCTGCCGCGCCACGAGGGCGAGCAGCGCCTCGCGCGAGGCCGCATCCGGGACGGCCCCGTAGACCGAGACGGCCCCGTGGTTGACGTAGATCGCGAGGTCGGCCAGCGTCACCTCCTCGCGGGTCATCGCGTGCTTGAGGCGGAGCGCGAGGGAGCGGTCGGCCGTCGTCTTCGCGCGGCGCTCCTGGAAGCGCTCGATGGTCGCGCGAAGCTGGGCCGGGAGGCCGTAGGCTGAAACGGGGGAGGACGTCGCCACGGGAGAGGGAGGGGGAGCACGAAACCGAGCGGCAAGCGCTGTGCCGCACGTCGTCAACGCGTGGCACTCGGCCGAACGGGTCCGGGAATGCAACAGGCGCGGCGAAACGGAACGCCCCCGTTCCGCTTCACCCTCTCCGCGTGGATCGTCTGGCGTCCGGAACGACGGGCGTCACGCCCGGTAGGCGGAGGCATGCCGACCTCCCTCGCCACCCTGCTCGCGCCCTCGCGTATCCGCGTGGGCCTCCCCGCCGAGACCAAGGCGGAGGTCATCGAGGCGCTGGTGGATCTCGCCGCGACCGCCGAGGCGGTGTCCGACCGGGACGCGGTCCTCGCGGCCGTCCTCGCGCGCGAGGCGCTCATGAGCACGGGCGTGGGGCAGGGCGTCGCGTTGCCGCACGCCCGGACCGAGGCGGCACGCACCACTGTCGCTGCCTTCGCGACGCTGGCCGCGCCCGTCGCGTTCGAGTCGCTAGATGGCGAGCCGGTCCGCCTCGTGGCGCTCATCGCCGGTGCAGAGTCCGAGCGGCAGGGGCACGTGCGGCTCATGAGCCGCGCCTCGCGGGTGTTCGCGGACGAGGCCACGCGCGAGCGGCTCCTCGCGGCCCGGGCACCGCGCGAGGTGCTCCAGGCGTTCAAGGACGCCGAAGCCTCCCTCGCGTGACGCCTCCCCGCCTCGGTGCGTCCCACCGTGTGGGTAGGTTCGCGGCTCTCCCCCCTCGCGCCATGCGGTTCCTGCTCCTCGCCTTCGTCGTTCTGGCCGCTTGCGGTCCCCGCCCGGATGCCACCGAGGCGGACACCCCCACGCCCGTCATGGGCACCGTCACGGCCGTGGACCGCGCCCCGATGGCCGCCGACGGCGATGCCCTCGTGACCGTCGAGACTGAGGCGGGAGAGACGGTCGAGGTGCGGATCCCTGCGCGAATGGCTCTCTGCGAGGCCGATCTCGGCAGCTTCGGTACGCTCCGCGCCGGGGACCGCGTGGAGGTCGTCGGCGCGACCGAGGCGGACGGCGCCATCCGGCCGTGCACCGAGCCCACGCACCGCCTCGCGCGGCCGGGCTACACGACCGGCACGTTCGAGGGCGCCTACGTAGCGGGCTTCGAGACGAGCGGCTTCCGCCCCTGCGGCCAGCCCGACGCGGACTGGTGGGTCCGCACGACGGAGGACATGAACCTTCGCTACCGCAACGTGATGCAGAACCGGGAGATGGTGCCGGGGCGCGGGCTGGGCGCGTTCGTGCGGGTGACCGTCGAGGGTGAACTCAGCCCGGAGGGCGCGTACGGCTCGCTCGGCGGGTGGGACCGCGAGGTGATCGTCCATCGCGTGATCGGGGAGATGGAGTTCCTCGCGCCGGGGGACAGCGAGTGGCCCACGCCGGAGTGCTCCGAGTAGCCCCGCACTGACGCCTCGCGCCCCGACCGCCTCGGTGGTGGACGGTCCCGCGCGAAGAATCCCGCCGCCTCGGTGCGTCTGTAAAGCCACCGAGGCGGGCACGGGGGTGCAGGTCACGCCGCCTCGGCCTGCTCGATGAGCGCCTGCGCCCGCTCGTGCCCCAGGTATCGGTCGATTCCCGCGTGCGCGAGGTAGATCATCGGCGTGATCCCGATGGCGATGAGCACCTTGTAGCCGTAGTTGAACAGCGTGATCGCGACGATCTCCGCGAAGGCCAACTGCCCCGCGAACGCCACCATCAGCACCACGAACGTGTCGATGAACTGCGAGCCGAGCGTGGAGCCCGTCGCGCGAAGCCAGAGGTGGCGGCCCTGGGTCCACTGGCGGAGGCGGTGGAACAGCGCGATGTCCACCAGCTGCCCCACGAGGTACGCCACAAGGCTCCCGATGATGACGCGCGTCGTCGTCCCGAAGACCTCGCCGAAGGCCTCCTGCGAGACGGGCGAGATGTCCGCGACCGGCACGGCCAGCGCGATCTGCAGCAGCACGAACTCGAACGCCACCATCCCGAGGCCGAGCATCGTCACGAACCGGATGCCCGCTTTGCCGAAGTACTCGTTCATCACGTCCGTCACGATGAACGTGATCGGGAACGCGATGACGCCCGCCGTCATGACGACGCTCGTGAACTCCATCCCGAGGATGGTCACGGCACCGGGCAGGTCGAAGGCGGTGAAGAACTTGCCCGCCGTGGCCTCGGCGATGACGAGGGCCGTTAAGAAAATCGCCGCGCAGACGACGTAGACTTTCTGCGGCCGGGTGAGGACGGTGGCATCTCGCATGGCGGGAGTCTACCGCCGTCCCGCCCCCGCCTCGGCACCGAGGCGGAATCCTCCCGGGGTACCTTCGCGCACGTTCCACGCCGCCTCGGCACCGCCCGCCGCCTCGCTGCGTTTTTCCGTCATGCCGACCGCCAGCGCCACCCTCCAGTCCGGCCTCCAGAGCCTCCGCGTCGAGCCCGAGTTCGAGCGGGGCGTCCGCGTGCTCATCGAGCACGCCCGCCGCACCCTGCCTGAGGTGGACGAGGACCGCATCCGTCGCGCGTTCCACGTCGCCTACTGGGCGCACCGAGACCACCGGCGCGCCTCGGGCGAACTCTACATCGCGCACCCGCTGGAGGTCGCCACCATCGCCGCGCGAGACATCCGGTTCGACGAGGACACCGTCATCGCGTCGCTCCTGCACGACACCGTGGAGGACACCGATCTCTCGCTCAGCCTCATCGAGAGCGAGTTCGGGCCCGAGATCGCCGCCATCACGGACGGCGTGACCAAGATCGGCCACGTCTTCGAGTCCCGCGCGATGGGCCGCGCCGAGAACGTGCGCAAGCTCATGCTCAGCATGGCGAGCGACATCCGCGTCATCCTCGTCAAGTTCGCCGACCGCCTCCACAACATGCGGACGCTCGGCGCGCTCCCGCACCGCAAGCGGGTCCAGATCGCAACGGAGACCATCGACCTGTACGTCCCGCTCGCGCACCGCTTCGGCCTCCACGAGGTCAAGACGGAGTTCGAGGACCTCGCGCTGAAGTTCCTGGAGCCCGAGGCGTTCCAGGAGATCGCGCGCGGCCTCAACGCGAAGAAGCGGCAGCGGCAGCGGTTCATCGACCGGTTCATCGAGCCGCTGCGAAACGAGATCGAGGGGGCGGGCTTCTCGTTCGACATCTACGGCCGCCCCAAGAGCATCCACTCCATCTGGCGCAAGATGAAGCGCCAGGACGTGGACCTGGACGGCATCTACGACCTCTTCGCCGTCCGCATCATTCTCCACTCCGAGGGCAAGAAGGGCAAGGAGGACTGCTGGCGCGTCTACTCGCTCCTCTCGGACCTCTACACGCCCATCCCAGAGCGCTTCCGAGACTTCCTCACGCGCCCGAAGAGCAACGGCTACCAGAGCCTCCACACGACGGTCATCGGGCCGGAGGGGCGGTCTGTCGAGATCCAGATCCGCACCGCCGAGATGCACGAGATCGCCGAGCGCGGCGTGGCGGCCCACTGGAAATACAAGGAGCAGGCCGTCCCGGACGATTCCCAGGTCGATGGCGCCGTCGTGCCCAAGGAGGCCGGGCGGGACGCGCACCTGGACGCCATGTACGCGTGGGCGCGGGACCTGCTCGAAAACCCTCGCGAGGGCGACGCGAGCGAGTTCGTCCGCGACTTCCACCTCCAACTCTACGACGAGGAGATCTACGTCTTCACCCCCCGGGGCGACCTCGTGACACTCCCCCAGGGCGCCACCCCCGTGGACTTCGCCTTCCAGATTCACTCCGAGGTGGGCGCGCAGTGCATCGGCGCGAAGGTGAACGGCAAGATGGTGCCCCTTTCGCATCGGCTCTCGTCGGGAGACCAGATCGAGGTCCTCACGTCCAAGAAGCAGACGCCCAACCCGGACTGGATGAGCTTCGTGGTGACCCACAAGGCGCGAACCCGCATCCGGCACTGGATCAACGAGAAGCGCCGGAAGGCTGTGGACCACGGTCGTGCGCTCGTCGAGAAGCGCATGAAGCGCGTGGGTCTGAGCGTGGACAAGCAGACGCTGGAGCGCGTCACGGCGCAGCTCAAGTTTCCCTCCACGCAGCAACTCTACTACGAGATCGGCTCGGGGCTGTACGACGCGGCCGAGTTCGTGGACCAGCTTCGCAACCGAAGCACTCCCGATCCGGAGCCCGAGGCGGGCGCTTCCCCCGCCCGGCTGGAGGTGGAGCAGATCGCCGAGGGCTTCACCGAGGTAGCGCGCGAGCACGGCTCCCCGTCACTCATCATCGACGGCGAGGCCCAGTCCGGCATGGCGGTGGAGTACGCGACGTGCTGCTCGCCCATCCCGGGAGATGAGGTCTTCGGGTTTATCTCCAAGACGGGCGCCATCAAGATCCACCGGACGAGTTGCAAAAACGCCCCGCACCTCCTCCTGGACCGTGCCGAGCGCACGATCGACGTGGAATGGAGCCGTCAGAAAGACGTGCAGTTCGTCGCTGCGCTGCGGAT
>JBCCPW010000083.1:0-10197 GCA_039024735.1 Bacteroidota bacterium | reverse complement strand
GATGGTGTAGGTCGCGCCCGGCTCCGCCTCGGTCATCACGCGCCAGATGGCCGCGCAGTGATCTCGGACGTAGAGCCAGTCGCGCACCTGCTGGCCGTCCCCGTAGATGGGGAGAGGCTGGCCCGCGAGGGCGCGGCAGATGGTGAGGGGGATGAGCTTCTCCGGGAAATGGAACGGGCCGTAGTTGTTGGAGCAGTTGGTGATCGTGACCGGCAGGCCGTAGGTCCGAGCGTACGCTCGGACGAGATGATCACTGGCGGCCTTCGTCGCGGAATACGGCGATGAGGGGTCGTAAGGCGTCGTCTCGGAGAACGCCGGATCGTCCGAGCCGAGGTCGCCGAACACCTCGTCGGTCGAGACGTGATGGAAGCGCACGTCCTGACGGTCGCCCCAGACCTCGCGGGCCGCTTCCAGGAGGGCGAACGTCCCGACGACGTTCGTCTGCACGAACGCCGCGGGTCCGTGGATGGAGCGATCGACATGGCTCTCGGCGGCGAAGTGCGCGATGGCGTCCACGGCGAACTCGCGAAGGAGCGCCGTGATCGTCTCCTGGTCTCCGATGTCACCGAGGCGGAACGTGTGGCGCGGATGCTCCATCACGTCGGCCAGGTTGAGACGGCTCCCGGCGTACGTGAGCGCGTCTACGGTGATTACGCGAACCTCAGGGTCGGAAGCCAGGACGAACCGCACGAAGTTGGCCCCGATGAACCCGGCGCCTCCGGTCACGAGCAGGGTGGATGGGCGGAAGGTCATGGGCACGCGGGGGGCGTGAAGATACCGACCGACCGGCCCGCACCTCCCCGAACCCTCTGGCAACGGGCCTAGTTTTGCTGCCCTTTTTCTGCATCCCCTTCCCCGTGCGGATCGCCATCCTCTCGGACGTCCACGCCAACCTCGAAGCCCTGACAGCGGCTCTCGCGGACATCGACCGTCGCGGAGTGGATTCCATCGTCTGCCTCGGGGACACGGTCGGATACGGACCGGATCCCGTCCCGTGCGTGGATCTGATTCGCGAGCGGTGTGACGCGTGTGTCCTCGGCAATCACGACGATGCCGTGGCGCACGAGCGGGGCATCGGGTACCTCCCGAAGGACGCCCAGAAGGTGATCCGCTTGCACCGGGATGCCCTGGATGCCGAACGGTTGCAGTGGCTCGGAACGCTGCCGCTCCGCGTGGAAGGGTTCGGGGTGACGCTCGTCCACGCGGCCCCTCATGAGCCCGCGACATGGCCTCGGCTCTCGTCGTTCGTGGAGCTACAGTCTCAGTTTCCCGCGTTCTCGACGGACGTGTGCTTCGTGGGACACAGCCACCGCCCAGCGGTCGTCGCGAACAAGGTGGGCGTTCTGCGGGTGCGTCCGGGCTATCGCTACCTCATCGACGTGGGCAGCATCGGGCAGCCACGCGACCGGGACCCGCGCCTCTCGTTCGGGCTCTTCGACACCGAGCGTTTCGAGTACGAGTTGGTGCGAGTCCACTACGACGTGGCACGAACGGCGACCAAGATCCGCGAATCGAAGTATCCCTCGGAGTTGGCCGGACGCCTTCTGCGAGGCCTTTGAGTCTCAGCTCGCGGCGCAGTGTCTCCGCGTGGACGCGGTATTTCCGCCTCGGTGCCGAGGCGGAAGGAGTACCGTGGGGAGCGCCTCCGGCGGCGTGGCCTCCAAGCAGAAGGGAGCACCACGCCACGCGCGGTGCTCCCACAAGCGGGTGCCGAAAGGCCTCTAGTCCTCGCGGCGGCGGCGGAGACGATGGGCAGCGTAGCCTGCGCCTGCGAGGGCGAGAAGGCCGAGGCCACCATCAATCGGGACGCCCGGAGGCGGCGGGGGCGGGGGAGGCGGGCCGGGGCCCATCCGCTCCTCGGCGACCGGAGCCTCACTGGTCTCGGCGGTGCTACCGGACTCGGCCCACGACGGGACCTGCTGGGCGGCTACGGCTGTCGCGCCGAAGAGAAACAGGGTGGCGCAGAGCGTTCGGAACAGCATGAGGGTCACGAGGTGAATGAAGGGAGGGGGACCGGGGGGAGGAACGAGGCTCGAATAAAGTACAGGGCTCCCAGTTCCGAAACAAGGGAGACTGCATTATCTCGCGGGGACAAATGTCCGTATCGGCGTTTTCTGAGGGGTAGATAAACGAACCCCACCATTTTTTTGCGGGACGGGACGGTATCGTGCGTCGTTCGGCTCCGCCACCTGCCCCTCTCCCATGCCACTCCCTCCGTCCGTTGAGGACGCTCTCGACCGCCTCGTTCCCTTCGCGCTGTCCGAAGACATCGGAGCCGGGGACATCACCACCGAGGCGACGATTCCGCCCGGGACCCCTGCTGTGGCCCGCTTTCGAGTCAAAGAACCGGGGGTCATCGCTGGGATGGCCGTGGCCGAGCGCGTCTTCGCTGCCGTGGACCCCGATCTGGAGACGACCTGGCACGCGTCCGACGGGGACCGTGTCGCTCCGGGCGATGAACCCGGCGAGGTCAGGGGACGCGCTCGTTCCATCCTCGTGGCGGAGCGGCTCGCGCTCAACCTTATCCAGCGGATGGGAGGCATTGCGACGGCCGCTCGCCGCATGGCGGACGCTGCCCACCCCGCCACGATTCTCGACACACGCAAGACCGCCCCGGGACTCCGCCACCTCGACAAGTGGGCCGTCTCCCTCGGAGGCGCCGCCAACCACCGGACGGGGCTCTGGGACATGGTGCTCATCAAGGACAACCACATCGCGGCGGCCGGAGGGGTGCGCGCGGCCTTGTTTGCCGCGACAGAGCACCTTCGCGCCTCGGGACGCGAGGTGCCCGTCGAGTGCGAGACGCGAGCACTCACCGAGGTGGACGCGGCGCTTCAGGCCCACGCCGACGGTGCCCGACTCGACCGCCTCCTACTGGACAACATGGCCGTCCGCACCGCCTCGGGCCTGGACGTGTCGCGGCTTCGCGAGGCCGTTGAGCGCGTGGATGGACGTGTGCAGACCGAGGCATCAGGGAACGTCACGCTGGAGACCGTCGCGGCCATCGCCGAGACCGGCGTGGACTTCATCTCCAGCGGGGCCCTCACGCACAGCGTTCGCGCGCTGGACGTGTCCCTGAAGGTGGTCCTCGGCGAGTAGCGAATGCCGCCTCATGCGCCAGGACCGAGAACATCGTTTCATTTCCAAACGGTCGGGCCCGGCTTCAGACCTGAGCGCAGTAGCACACTGTATCTCGACTTCTTGACTTCCTTGCCCCTCTCGGCTCATCTAGCGTTGCTTTCAATTCGTGGTCATCCTGGTGCGGATCAGCCTGTGAACTGATAGCCCCTACCCCGACCTTCCTGCACCACAGAGTAGCGCGACTTGACAGACCTAAAACGAGACGTTATAGTGGCCGACCAACACACCCACCAAGCAAAAATAATGAAGATGATCAACTTCCAGAATATATCCTCTCTCACCTTCGCTGCCTCCTTGGTTTTTCTTTCCTTTACGTCCACCGCGCACGGCCAGTTTACCGAGAACGCTAAATATGTTACAAATACAGGTCTCCTCACATTCATGGACTTGTCCGGCCCAATTGTAAATTCCAATTTGCTAACTACAAATAGATACCTACCTGGCTCAAATATATTGTACAGGGATGTATACGACCTAGGAGATGACGAGAGCGATCTAATTGCACTTTACGACGATATTGGCTCAGCTAGTATGCAATTTTTTAATATCGATTTTACGTCCGATTTAGACGTATCCAACGATGCTATATTTATTCATAGATCAAAGCAATATAATACCTTTGGAGTCAATAGCTCTTTTGCGGCCACCTGGGATCGAAATTATGAACAGCCGACAACACCGGATCCCACCTGTAGCGCGGGGCTGATAGTTGGAGGCAACTGCTACTATACGTGTGGACAACGGGAATACAGCCCAGGAGCCGCCTACTCATTGAAAAAGTTTCAAGATCCGAATTCTTCCAGTTCATCAGG
The DNA here is from genome assembly GCA_039024735.1 of Bacteroidota bacterium. Lineage (GTDB taxonomy): Bacteria > Bacteroidota > Rhodothermia > Rhodothermales > Rubricoccaceae > Rubricoccus. The sequence goes on along the minus strand of JBCCPW010000083.1, from coordinate 6,244 downwards.
TAACATTGGAAGCCTATTCAGTGCCTTTCAAGCTCCACCCAGATGCACAGGCGGGCTACCCGACCCTAGATTCCCGAGTGTTTTAAACTCTGGGTCATTAAAATTTAGCTACTACAATGGAACTCGACAGTTACCACTACCTCAAGGAGACAAGATCCACATGCGCGCAGGAGCACAGATCGGCGAACTAGGCCTACACCTCTATGGGTCAGGTACGACAAATATGAGTGCAGGTCAAGCCGCGTATGACTATATGTTTATTGACACCAACGTCTTTTACTATAGAGATAGCAACATAAATCTAAGCGTCAATAACTCTGCCAATCACCCGGATGGTATTAACTTTATCGCTAGCGAGCTATCAACTATCTTTATTAAATTTCCTGGTGATGCCTGGTACGAGAAGTATACAAAGAATACTACATCCCATTGGTGTGTTGGCTGCGCCTACTCATGGAATACTCCCGCCGATATTGTTGTAACCTCTAAGGACGGATCAACGGGTCAATTTCGTCTCTACTATGACGTCGACTTTGATGAGTTTTACGTTGCACCTGTCAATTTTCAGACTGGCCTGAAGCAAATGTTTGGTGTTAGGACGAGCCCTATTCTGGATGCACAACTTGTTAGCCAAAACTATCCCTCTTCGTCTAAGTCAGAGCAAGGGAACAGAACGACGACTAGTACGACAGATGATAATACGATGGAATTATCCCACCATGACGAGCTCCATCTTTCCATGAGCAATCCTTCCCGAGACTATCTTACTTATCACATTCAAACCCCCTATACCACCCCTCTAACTTTTCATATTATTGATATTAGAGGCAGGATCGTGGCAACGGTTTCTCGGTCTCCCGCAACCTCTAGCATGACCAGCCGTCACGACATCCGCGACCTTTCCCCAGGAGTCTATCTGGCAAGAGTAGCACACGAAGATCGTGTTGCCACCCGCATGTTTACCGTATCGAGGTAAATTCCGACACTTAGGAACAACGAGGGCTTATCTGAACAATCCGTCTAGGGCTGCCTCTGCCGAGGCATGAACGAAGGTGACTCCACTTTGTGGAGCAACGAATCAATTCGCAGGGTGCTTGGGGAGGTGGAGGATGTAATCAGGGACACATGGACGGATCTCTGGCATGGCAGCCACGCTACACACCGGAATTCTAATGCAGCGCAGGCCTCAAAGTCCGGCTCATCGTCGGGCTCTAGCGGCCTTTGAGGCCTGCGCGTACGCCCACGCTGCCAAGACTTTGGCGTGGGCGCACGCGGCTGGATAGCCACGCCATGCGAGTTACATTCTCATCCCTAGTGGGGTTTCGGGGGACTGCACCAGATCCTTTACAGACCCTGCCTAACCCTCCCCCTACACCATGCGACTCGCTCTCGTCCTGTTCGCGGTTCTTGCCGTCCCGGCCGCGGTCTCCCAGTCTCTCGCCTCCGATGCCCTGCGCTCGCAACCAACGGCGGAACCTGCTCTCTCCCTCGCCGCCGCTGAGAAGGGCGGGGACACCGAGGCGGACCTGATCGCGACGCTGGACAGCAGCCCGCAGTGGCTCGAAGGCGTGCCGTTCTCAGGCCGTGCCTTCGGAGGAGGCGTCTACTATGGGCGCGATTGGTTCATGGGCTCCACGGTCGATCCGTCGGACGACGTGCCCGTCGAGATCGTTCTGGATCGGTTCGAGACCTCGAATGCCCGCGTCTTCCGGCGCGATCTCAGCTACCAAGACGGCGGAGTGGGCGTCTTCCGAGGCGCGGCGTACGATGTCTCCGATCCCGAGAACCCGAGGCGGCTCAACATCGCGTTTGTGGAAGACGACCGTCTCTGCAGCGGCGCCGACGCGCTCTGGGCTCCGGGCAACGACACAGTGGGATGCCGCGAGTACCTCTACATCTACGCGAGCGACTACGACGGCGACGGCTCCACCTACGCGGGAACCAACGGCTACGATCTCGACCTCCTCTACGCCCTCGCACTGCGCATCCCGGCGGGCCGCGCCCTCTTCGAGGCCAACCCGTCCATGCTCTCGCTCGCGTTCCCACCCATTCGGTTCGTGGAGATTGAGGCACCCTCCAATGGAATAGTAAAGGTATCGGCGCAGTTTACATCCTCACCAGATCTACCCTCGGGCGCCGCCATCGGCTTCACCATCACGGATGACGGTGGAACCAGCATCGACCTCTCCACGACACACCCAATCGCTGATACAGCCTTTCGCCCCTCCGCTCTGCACAACGGTCTAGACCCGTTGCAATTCTACACCTACCAGGCAGAGGTGCGTGACGGTTCTGGAGAAACTCTGCACCGAAGTGCTCCGATTCGCGCCAAGGTTGCGAGAAACGCATCGCTCGTGGGGCGGTGGAGTGAGCGGCGGAGTTGGGCGGACGTGTGGGGCTACACAGCGCCGACTGGCCGAGAGTACGCTCTCGTAGCCCTTCAGAGTCTCGGTGTTAGCATCGTGGACATCTCCGACAATACCCCGACTGAAGTCGGCTTCGTTCCCACCACGAACGGCGCAAACGACTCCAAGGATGTCAAGGTCATCGGCGACTACGCGTACCTCATCAACGAAGTGGGCCCGGTCCAGATCATCGACCTTTCCGACCCGTCGAACCCCCAGCAAGTAGGCCTGCTGGATGTCCAGCCGGGCGTCGTCAGCGGCGGAGCACACAACGTCAGTGTAGACGACCAGTACCTCTATGTGACGGGAGGACGGACGATAGGCAATGCTGGCCTTCGGATCTACTCGGTTGCTGCAGACCCAACGGCCCCTGCACTGGTCGGAGAATTCCGACCGGACCACTTCCAGGACGTGTACTACCACGATTTCTACGTAGACGGAGACATCGGCTACGGCCCCAACATCTACGGCGGCGGGGTGGACATCCTGGACCTCTCGGATCGAGCCAACCCGACACTCATCGGGACGTTCGGATACCCCGGCAGCGGCGCGCACAACGTCTGCGGCACGACGGACGGGGGCATCATGTACGTCGGGGACGAGATCGGGTCGGCGGGCAACTGGACCCGGGTCTTCGATGTGAGCGATCCGCTCAACGTGGAGTACGAGGCCGACATCATCGTGGACGCCGACGCCGTGGTCCACAACTGCTACGTCGTGGGCGACCTGCTCCACATCGGCCATTACACCGAGGGGTATCGCGTCTTCGACGTGAGCGATCCACTCGCGCCGGAGGAGGTCGCCTTCTACGACACGTACATCCCGTCCAACTACGGGGTTGACGGCGTGTGGAGCATCTACCCGTTCTTCGAGTCGGGCAAGGTGGCCGTCTCCGACCGGAACGGTGGCCTGTTCGTGATCCAACTCGATGCCAGCGTGACGACGACGGAGCCGTCGCTGGAGCCCGGCCAGATCGAGATGACGCTCGGTCCGAATCCCGCTGACGGCCCGATCCGCATCCGCGTGCGGCTCGGCGCGCCGACCCAGGCTCGCCTGAGCGTCGTGGACGTACGAGGCCGCGAGGTGATGACGGTCTTCGACGGCGACGCCATCGGCACCCTCCGCGCGACCATCGAGGCGGGCGACCTCGTGCCGGGCCTCTACCTCCTCCGCCTCGGTGCGGGCGGAGAGACCGTCACGCGACCGTTCTCCGTCGTCCGGTAGGCGCGAAACAAACGACGCCCCGGCGGGGTGGAGCCGGGGCGTCGAAACATGCAGAAGGGCGGGCGCTCAGTAGTGCCGGACCTTGCGCGGCGGCGGCGCCTGACGGCTCGGGAGCGTCTCCGGATCAACGATCTCGAAGTTGACGCGGGCGGTGCCGCGTCGGCGCATCTGGAGGCGGTCGGCGGCAGCGCCCGAGAGATCCAGGACGCGGCCCCCGGATGAAGGGCCCGCGGTCGTTCACCCGAACGATGATGCGGCGACCGGAGCGGGGGTCCTCCACGCGAAGGATGGTCCCGAACGGCAGCGACTTGTGCGCGACCGTCATCGCGTTGTGGTTGTAGCGCTCGCCCGAGGCGGTGCGACGTCCGTGGAGAGACCGCGCGTAGTAGCTCGCGACGCCTCGGTTGGCCCAGCGGCGCTCCGCGCGCCGTCCGCCCGGAGTGATCACGTCCTGGGACGCGATGGGGCGGTCAGAGGAGGGAGCAGATTGTGCGGGCGCGGGGCCCGACGTGGCCAGCCCGAAGGCGGCGATCAGCAGTGTCCGTCGGATCACACAGGAACCGGAGGGTGAAACAGCAGGAGCGCCCGTTGAGGGCGCATTCGCCGGGGCGAACGCGAGAAACCTAGGGCACGCGGCTCAACCCGTCGGTGTGAAGTGGAGGTATCGCGGACTCTTGGCACGCCCTTAACCGGGCATTGACCGAGCCCTCGCGTGGCCTCCACCGTGGAACGACAGGGCTCCACCGGGACACCCGACCGCCTCGGTAGTGGGCGGGGAGGGGCCATCCGCCTCGGTGGGATCGTGAACGGACCGAGGCGGGCGTCGCGGGACGACGGAGAATGAGAGACCGCAGGTGACGACACCCGCTCCGTCCTGTCGCCCGTGGTCGGCCGTCCGTAGTCCCTCCTATCTTGGCGCATGGCCCTTCAGGTCGCCCTGCTCCTCGGCTGCGCCTACCTCCTCGGTGCAATCCCGTTCAGCCTCGTCATCGCGAGGATGCGCGGCGTGGATCTGCGCGAGCACGGCAGCGGCAACGCAGGCGCCACCAACGCGATGCGCGTGCTCGGGAAGGGGCCGGGGGTGCTCGTCTTCGCGCTGGACTTCTTCAAGGGTCTCATCGCGACGGTGGTGCTGCCGGAGGCGATCCTCGGGGCGCTGCCGCCCGAGTGGACGATGGTCGCGGCCGGAACGGCTGCCATGCTCGGCCACGTGTTCACGATCTGGGGGGCTCTGTTCTTCGGAGGCTGGAAAGGCGGCAAGGGCGTCGCGACGGGAGCGGGAATGCTGACCGGTCTGGTGCCGGTCGCGGTTCTGGCCGGTCTGGTCGTCTTCGTGACGGTGGTGGCCACCACCCGCCTCGTGTCTCTCGGATCGATCCTCTCCGCGACAACCATTCCCATCGCGCTGGGCGTGCGGACGCTGCTGGCGCCGAGCACCGCGCCTGGCCTCGCGATCTGGATCTTCGCGCTGGCCGTCCCGCTGTTCATCGTGTGGACCCATCGCGCGAACGTCCGCCGCCTCCTCGCTGGAACGGAGGCCCGCGTCTCGGGATGAGCGCTCCGCTTCGGCTTGCTCTGGTCGCGATGGCGCTCGCCTCAGCAGCGGCGGCCCAGTCTCCGCTGACGGACGGGACCGGGGTTCACCTCTTGGTGGCTGAGTTCAACGAGGGCGGCCCGATGGGGTCGGTTCTCGGGACGGAGCCCCTCGGTGGGATCGAGAGCCCGGACCACCTGTTCGGGGTCGACGTGACGGCCCTCCGGCGGTGGAACAGCGGGCTGGCACTCGGGCTTCGGGGCGGTGTGTACCGCTACGATCCGGTCGGCCTCGGCGGTCGGCTGGGACTCCTCGGGGGGTGGACGCGGTCCGCAGCGGGTGTGGAGCTTCGCACCGAGGCGGAGGTGGCCCTCCTCGGTGGGCGGTTCGAGCGCGACGGGCTGGCCGTGGATGCCTCCGGCGTCCAGGCGGATCTCGCCGTGCTCGCGCAGCGGACCGTTCCCCTCATCGGCTCCGTGGACCTCCGCGCGACGGCGGGGCCGTACGCGGCGCTCACCCAGATCGGCGGCGCGTCCAACCCGAGCGACCCGGCCCGGGACCCCACCGAGGCGGAGGGGTTCGGCGTGCAGACGGGCGTGCAGGTCGGCGCGGCGGTGACCTTCGCGCTGCTGGATGCCCGCGTGGCCCTCGCGCCTGTGACGCGGATTCCGCTGAGCGGCGAGCGCGCGACGTTCTCCGCGATCCCGGGCGGCGGCCTCTGGGTGGACTTCTGAGCAACCCCAGCGCGGCCTCGCGCCAGGCTGCCCGCCTCGGTACCGAGGTGGACGGGGTCAGGTTTGCGTCTGGACCATCGGCCCCAGGGCGCTCCAGACGGTCTCCGCGATGAGCCGTTGCCCCTCGGCGGTCGGGTGCACGCCATCGGGCTGGTTGAGCCGGGCGACCCCGCCGACGCCCTCCAGCAAGAACGGGATCAGGGCGGCGTCGTAGCGGGCGGCCACGTCCCGGTAGACGGTGCGGAAGTCGTCGCGGTAGGCCTCACCGTAGTTGGCGAGCGCTTCCATGCCCGCGAGGATCAGCTGAGCCTCCGGCGCGGCCTCGCGGACCTTGTCGAAGGTGGCCG
>JBCCPW010000082.1:0-10323 GCA_039024735.1 Bacteroidota bacterium | reverse complement strand
CGTCGGATACCTCGGCCGATTGGGCCATTGCACGCCTAAGTCGACGAGTTCGCACGCCGGAGTATTTCGGCGACCGTCGTCGTACAGCTCGCGTATTACCTTGCATACTAGGGGGTGGTCTTGCTCTCGCAGAAAAGCTTGCATGTCGTACCATCGCGCCTGGATGCTCAACTCGTAGCCCGCGAACCGCTCGTCCGCATCGAGCACCGACCGGATGACCTCCTCCGCCTCGGTGGCCCTGCCGGGAGAGAGGAAAAAGAACGCCGACATCGCCACCGGGCACCGCCTTCCCTCCGCATCTTCTTCGAACGTTACGTCTCCGAAGTCTGCGTCCCCGAGATCGCGTTGCCCGAGCGCCTCACCGATCCGGCCGGAGGCAAGGTGCCGAAGATCCAGATCCACATGATCCCACGAGACGGTGGCGCTTTGGTACCGACGTTCTGAGCGCGTCCGGTTGAACCGCCGCTTTCTTTGGAGGGTTCGCTCAACGCGTTGGGCGAGGACAACGGCACACGCCGTAGTGAGCGCGAAGCTGACGTGGTACAGGTACGAGCGGATCATGGGACTAGGGCAAAACGGGCTCATCGGAGCCACACGAGGAACTGAGCCCGGAAGTGGGCTGGATCCTGCACCGGCACCGAGCCGTACAGGCTAAAGCGAGGATTCGGAAGCAGCGGCAGGGGCAACTCGCCGGTCACCCCGAGCGCCACGCCCGGCCCGGCCGGACCGATACTCGCGCCGATCCCGAGGCGGAGCGGCTGCGGACGATCACGAGCCCGCCGGAGCGCGTCGCGGTCCGCGTCACAGATCGCCGCGCGCTCACTCAGAGCCCACAGCGCGAGCCGAAGCGCGTCCGACTCCACCCGCCGGAGGCTGTCCGCACGAGCCGCCGCCGTCTCCGCCTCGGTGCCGAGGCGGGAGGACTCCGCCGCGATCTCCCGCCACGAATCGACGGCCGCGCGAAGCGTCTCCGTCTCCGCCCAGGCGGCAGAGCACGCCCCGGAGGCCCCTCGCGTCACGAGCACATCTTGGGCGGCAGCAGCGGGCGCCAGAAGCAGCAGAGAGAGAAGGAAACGCATCGCTACGGGGTGCTGCACAGCGGAAGGCCCACCGAGGTGGCGTAGGCATCGCACGCCGCCCACCACGCCGAATCGGGTGTGACGACGGCCGCGCTGTCGGCCGAGAGAGAAGACGCGGGGACGGGCTCGAACCGGACCGCGAGCGCCGCCCGTAGCGCCTCGGTGCGCGCGATCTCCGGCAGCCGGTCGATCTCTCGCGTCAGCCGGTCGAGCTGCGCGGCTTGGTCTTCCAGGAGCGCGAGAAGACGCGCGGTTTCCGCCTCGGCACCGAGGCGGGCAGAGTCCGCGACGGCCACCTGTTCCGTTGCGATCGCAATCAGTCCCGCCTCGGCGCGCTCGGCAGGCGTGGGCTCCGGCGCGGACGGCCACAGCCAGACGACGAGCCCTCCCACGAGAAGACCGATTACGAGCGCCGCGAGGGTGGAGCGGGTCGGCATGGCTCAGTACCCGCCCGGCTGCGAGGGTGAGTAGGGCTCTTCCGGCGGTGCGGCCACCGAGGCGGTCGCGCGCCTCGGTGGCACGTCCGGGAGGGTCACGCCTTGCGCGGCGGCGGTCGCGACGGCGCCTGCGGCCCAGGCCGAGAGGTCGCGGTCGCGCTCGCGGAGAGCGATCAACTCAGCGCGCTCCTCTCGTTCCCTCGCCTCCACCTTCCGACGCCACCCGGTGTAGGCCCGGTTCAGGATCCCGCCCAGCCCGAGGGCCGTCACGAGCGCCACCACGCCAGAGATCACCTCCGACGTACCGATGCCAGGGGAGGACGGCGAGTAGTACTCGGATGGCTGCATGAGCGCCATCGTCGCCCGCATCACGAGGCCGTTGACCAGCCCCGCGAGTGTCACTCCCAGCTTGAACACCATCGGCATGGTCTCGGGGATTGGCACGTCAGGCGCGGACAGAGAACCCGCCCCAGAATGCCGTGGCCGCGAACACGAATCCTGCCACCCATCCCGCCGACAGCGGATTGCCGAAGAGCATCAGAATCGCGACGGTCGCGAGGAACACGCCGCTTCCCCGAAGAGCGAGACTAAGGCCGCGATGCCGCCTCGGATCGTAGCGCCACGTCAAGTACTTCACGAGGATGTAGACCCCGACGCCGATCATCGCGAGGCCCCACACCCACGCCGGGAGCCAACTCATCAGGCCGTAGAGGGGAAGGTCGAACTGCGGCGGCTCGTCTGTCACAAGAGCGTAGACCGAGGCGAAGGCGTAGATCACACCTCGCCCGATGAGCCAGAGCACTGTGACCAACGCACAGGCTTTCCCGACGCCGTGGACCTCGCGAGGGGTGGGGTGGAGAGGAATTGTTGTGGACATCGCTACCCTCTCCACGAGGCCGACACGCCTCGGTTGTCGGCGTGAACGAACGAGCGGTACCGCCCGACGCCACCGAGGACCGTGAGGCCCTGCCCGTCCCAGCCCACGCCCCGCGCCGAGAACGGCACGTTCCACACGCCCCGGCTGAACGGCTGGCCCAGGCTGTACGCCTTCCGCCACCGCTCGATCACGCGGAGTTGGTCATCGGTGAAGAGGATCCGCTTGCCCTGCATCTCGGCATCGAGGCGGGCCAACTCGCGGGGAGAGCCGCCGACGAGCACCCGGTCCCGCGCGGTGCCCACGAGGTGCTGACTCCGCGAGGCCCCACGAATGCCACGGTTGTACGCCTTCGAACGCACGAGCGAGTTGAACCGGATCGGGAATCCCGCCCGCGATCGAATCTCCTGGTCGATGCGGAGCACGAGCGCGAGACGAAGGGCGATCCACGGTCTCGGGATCTCATTCGCGATCCCGCTCCGGAGCACCCGCTTGTGGGGCGCCGCGATCTCCACGCCGGAGATGTTGGGATACCCCAGGTCGTCGATGAACCGCACGAAGGCGTCTTCGTAGCGGGCGCCGGGGTGAGGACGGGCCTTCGCCGCCTCGGTACGGTGGCGTTCGATCCGCGCGAGGGTGGCCGCGAGGTCCACCGCCTCGGTGGCCTCCTCGTAGCCCTCCTCCTGCCCCGCGTAGATCGCCGAGGCGGACAAGGCCTCGAACTGGAGACCGGCGAGATCCGCCTGAGCGGTGAAGTACTGCGATGCGAGCATGGGTCAGGTGTCCAGTCGGACGGTTCGGACGGTGAGCCCGGCGGCGGGGGCAGAGCCGAGCGTGACGGTCTCCTCGTCGGCCTCGGTGACCATCCCGAGGGAGTAGCCCCCGTCCGCCTCCACGAGGAGCACGAGCACCGAGGCGGTCCCCAGGCCGTGCGTGAACTCGGTCGCCACGCCATCGGCGGCGATCTCCGAGACGCGGACGTACGGATACCCTCGCGCCTGCCGCTGCACGCGCACGCGGTACGCGCTGAGGTCCTGGTCGCTCGCGAACGTCTCGTGGGTCAGCGTGCCGGTCGGGTCGATCCAGTCCCCCGTGGTCGTGTGTCGGGCGCGGACCGTGACGCCCACGCTCCCGAGGTTGTGGACGTAGGTGTCCTCATCGTCGCCCACGAACCACACCTCTTCCGATGTCTGCCACGCCTCGCCCGCGTTGCTGCCGTAGAGGCTCGCGAAGGCACAGACATCGGTCTCGATCCGCAGTTCGCGGTTGACGCCCGCGTTCAGGAGCGCACTCGCCGCCGCACCCTCACCGAGACGGGATCCCGCACGCAGCACCACCTCGGCGCGGCCGGTCGGGTTGAGGAGATAGTTCCCCGCCCGGATGTGGGGGTTGGTGGCCCCGTGGAGAGGCGTGCTCGCGGCGTTGCCGCCGATCCACGTCGCGCCGGGCATCACCTCGATGAGCGGACGTTGCTGGGCGTGGATGCCAGGGTTCGCGCCGCTCGCCGTGGGGTCGTCGAGGTCGGAGATGTCGGCCGAGACGTTGCGCCACTCGCACCCGGCGCCCACGGTGAACCGCTTCGTCTGGCCGCTCAGGACCGAGTTCTGAAACTTGCAGCCCTCGAACGCGACTTGGGTCGCCTTGAAGAACTCGATGGACGGGTGACTGATGGCCCGGCAGCCCCACATCGTTCCGCCGCCCTTGAGCATGACCGTCGCGAATCGGTCGAAATGATCCGGGGCGGTCGGCGAGACAGAGGGCTCGAACGTACAGCCGAACATCTCGACCGGCCGCTTCTCGCCAAGCTGCGATTCGCCCCGGAACGACGTGCTGTACCACGCGACGATGCCGCCGAACTCGTCCGCCGTGTTGGCCGAGCCCTCCATCCGGGCGGAGAGCCGCCGATGCGTGGCGTCGAACGAGTAGTGCCACGGGACGAGGCACCCGCCCACGTCGCCCATGATCGTTGTGCAGTCCGCGTCGGGCGAACCGTAGTACAGGTGGCGCATGACCTGCGCGTCGCCCCAGAGGTCGTGAACTTCGACCCAGACGGCGGCGGTGCCGGGTACCTCGGCGGCACTCAGAACCGCCGCGTCGGATCGGTACATCCGACCGTCGTGATGCACGAGCACGCCCGCGTCATACGGTCCGGCGACCCACGGCCGCACCTCGTCGGCGAGGGCGCGCGAGCGGGGCCGGAGGTGCCGCCGGAGGTTGAGGAGCCCGAACACGAACCGCTCCACGACGGTGGTAGACCCCTGCTGCATCCCCATCACGGACGCCTGGAGGTCGGCGTAGATCACGTCGATCTGGCCCCGGTTGCGGGGCTCGAACCCGAGCGAGAACCCGCCGTAGACCCGCACGGCCGCATGAGCGCCCTCCTCACGCACACTGCCCACAGTGCCACGCTCCCACACCAGCCCCGCGCGGGCGGCGATCTCTGTCAGTGGAACCGCCGGGTTTGCGAGTGCCGCGTGGTAGCGAAGCTTGTCGCCGACCCACTTGTCGTGACACCGCTCGATGCCGACCGTCTGGTCCACATCGTTGGCGTCTGCCGGGTCGAACTGCGGGGAGCGATCCGCACTGCCCGGGTGCCCCGGGGCGTCGGTCGCGAACCACGTCGCCATCGCAGACGGATCCTGCCGCGTGGCCTCCAGCATCGCCTCGGGAATCAGGTGGTCCGGTCCCCGAAGGTTCCACGTCCCGCGCACGTTGCGCGAGAGGATCGTGAACTCCTCGTGGCTGCCGGTGGCGGGCGCGTACGCCTGCATCCCGTACGGCCCAAACCGCACTTCCTCGGGGACCTCCCACGTTATCTCCCGCGCCCCGTCCGCCGTCGCGAGATCCAACTTGGGTGCCCCCTGCCACACGTCTACGAGGATGCGGCTGCCCGAAAGGCCGGACTCCACAGTGAGGTGCCCGATAGACGCCGCCTCGGCGCACCACTCCGGCGCGGCGGAGACGAGCGCGGCCCAGTTCTGCGCGCGGATCAGCCCGTCGTCCACGCGGACGTACAGGTGCTCCAGCTCGTCGAGGTTGCTCCGCACCGTGACGGTGCTTCCGGCGGTCTCCACCCAGTAGCGAGGCCGCGTGGTCGCGTCCCAGGTCGAGAGGCCATCCGGGGCCACGATCTGATAGACGCCTTCGCCAAACCCCGCGGCGCGGTGGATGAAGAGGTCGTCCTTCACGAGCGCGCCGGGCGTCTGCACGCCGCGCCCCATCGGCGCCTCGACCTCCTCCCAGACGCCATCGGGCGCCATCGGCATCCCGGCGCGAAACAGCGTCTCGTACTCGTGGTCCGCGTCGCGGAGCGCGCGACGGACGCCCGAGATCGGATCGGTGCGCTCGGTCTCGATGCCGATGAGCGAGAGCAGACCCGTATCCACCGGGCCACCTGGCACGGCGTACGGCGCTCCGCCCGCGGTGTCGTGCGAGACGCCATCGAGGAGGACCGCCCGGAGGCGGTCGAGGCGGTTCAGGCCGTCGAGGCTGTCCGTGACGAGGTACGACGCGCGGTCGCGGATGGAGAGGAGCGTGTCGGTCCTCGCGAGGGCCGTTCGGCGCATCGCGTCGCGGTCCAGGACCGGCGCGACCGTGGCGGATGGAGTGGGCAACATGGCGCTAGTGGATGGGGGGCTGGCCGGTCATGATGGCCGCTGCGTTTTCGATGGCCCGTAGGTCCGCCTCGGTGTGCTGTCCGAGGACCGCGAGCGCGGAGAACTGCCGGAGCACGCTTCCGGCGGTGGTCGCCCCCACCGCGTTGGCGGCGCCGTCCGACTGAAGGCCACCCCAGACGAGGTGTGTCGCAGTCCGCGACGCGAACCCGGCCGCGAGCAAGTCCTTCGTGAAGGGCGCGCTGTTGAACTCCGTCTGTGCGCCGTTGACGCGGACGAGCGCGACGCCGCCAACGACGGAGACCGTGAGCACGTCGCCATCTGCGAGACCGAGGGAGTCGTTCACGGCGACGGTCTCGCGGGCGCCGTCCTGTTGAAGCTGGAGGTTGCCGTTGCTCGGACCGAGGCGGAACGCCAGGGTGTCGTCCGAGTCCGTGTCCACGGTGTCGGCTGTGGTGCCGAGGAGCCCGCCCAGGAACAGCGTGCTCGCCGTGTCGGCCGAGAATCCGTAGAGGACGACGATGAGCGCGAAGTCCGAGAGGGACACCGCCTCACGGAGGGGCGCGACGTAGGCCCCGCCACTGAACCCAAGGCGGGAGCCGAGCCCGCCGCCGGTCTCGTAGTGCCGGAACTCGCTCCCGATGGTCCGCATGAGGTTCTGGTCGGCGTTGAACCAGTCGCGGACGGGATCCGCGACGGCGCCGTCCGGGATCGTCGCCCCAAACGCGTCCGGGACGGGCATCTTCGGCGCGAGGAGCAGCGTGCTCTCGTAGAGCGCGTAGCTCGGCGGCTGCGTCGCGGCGGGGCCGGTGCGGGGACTCAGGATCTCGGTGCCGTCCTCTGCGATCTGGACGTGATCGGCCCACCAGCGGTAGGGCAACGAGTCGTCTGGGACGGGGACCTCCACGCGCCACGAGCCGTCCGCCGCGAACTGTCGTTTCACGCGGGCGGGCGTGGGGAGCATCGCGCCACCGTCGCCTGCGTTGCGGTAGATGCGGACCTCGTGGTAGGGACCGCTCGCCTCGGCACGTCGGCCGCTGACGATGACGGCGCCGTCGCCCTGGATGGGCGTCAGGTCCACCGGACCGGCCGGAAGCGGGGTCACGCCCTCGCCACCGAGGCCGGTGATCTGGCCGGAGAGGCTGTTGATCTGGCTCTGATGCGCCGCGAGCGTGTCCGAGGTGTCGGGGGGGAGGTTGTCGATCTTCGACGCCTCCGCGTCGGTTACGACGTTCACGTCGTCGTTCTCGCGGAGCTTCGCGAGCACCGAGGCGGCATCGTCGCGCGTGGCCTGCGCCTCCACGCCGCCGAGTTTGGATTGCTGCGCGTCGGTGAAGGCGTTGGTGTCGGGGTTCGACTCGTATTTCTGCTTGACGCTCGTCTCCGTCTCGGCCGTCGTGGTGCCCTGCTGGAGCACCCACCCATCATCCGCGTCGTAGATGTAGCGCTCGACCGGGTTGCCCGGCCCGCCGTCCACGTCGGCCGTGCTGCCGACCGGCGGGGTGGGGTTGGCGGCGTCCCGCGCGGCGGCATCCGCGTAGGCACCGAGGTAGCGCGTCACGTCCGAGACGTTGGCTTTCAGCGCGAGGCGCTGATCCATCTCGTCGTGCTCGGCCACGCCGCCGGACTGGCCCACGGTGTCCTCGGGGACCGCGCCGATGTCGTCCGCACGAATGGTGCTGAGGCGCGCGGAGATCCGAGCCTCCACGTCGGCCGTGTCGAGGCCGTTCTTCGCAAACAGAAACAGGGAGTGGGCCATCAGCGGAGGGAGCGGAACTTGTTCCAGAGCCACCCGCCCGCGACGAGCGCGAGAGCAACGCCTGGATGAGCGGCGAACGGGTCGCCGGGCAGGAGCGCGGAGCGGATCGGGGTGTTGGGGCCGTAGCCCGGCACGCCATCGGGGAAGGCGTTCGCGAAAGCGGTCCCCCAGGTCCCCTCGCGACCGACCGAGACGTGGACGTGCGTGGAGTAGACGGCCACGCCGCCCGCGCCGAGCACGTCGCGGAAGAAGCTCGCGAGGCGTTCCAGCGAGACGCCCTCGGCGTTGCAGTCCGCCGCCATGCCGTCGATGTGGAGGCTGTTCGCGGCGGCGTTCTCGATGCCTGCGTTGCGCCGCTCGGTGCGGTACCCGCTCGTGATGATGACCCGCGTGTCGAAGAAGTCGCGGGCGCCCTGCAGCGCGAGCATCAGCCGGTCGTGGACCAACACCACGTTGCAGTACTCGACGCCCTCGTGGACGTACTTCGGGCACACGCCGTCCCACGGACACGCCATCTCGATCAGGCGGAAGTTGGGCGCGAGGCGGTGATCCGGGCCGTGCCGCGAGAGCGTGTAGACGGTGGCGGTCCCGCGCGGGTGGTCAGCGTAGAGGCTCATGATCGGCGGGGAAGCAGGAGGATTCCGGCGAGCGCGAGGCCGCCGACGATCCAGGCGGAAGAGAAGCCAGGGGAAGGCGGGCGATCCGGGCCAGGACGACGCGTGTTGTCCTCGGTCCACGTCGCGGACGCCTCATCGCCAGGGCCATCAGGGGCGCCAGAGCGCGGCCCTTCGGGGCCGGGTGGCTCGGGGTCCACCTCGGGGACCTCCTCGATGGCGTTCGGGTCGAAGCCCTCGTCGTAGAGCGTCGCGGCTGCGAGCCATGCCTCGCGCCGATCCTCTCGCGCGGACGCGAGCGCCCACCACGAAAGGGTGCGGTCGGTGAGTCCGCCGGAGCGGCGGGCGGCGTGGCGAAGCACCGAGGCGGCACGGACCGGGCGCCTCTCTTCGACATGGATCGCGGCGATCTCCACGGCAGAGAGCCCGTCCAGGTTGAGCGCGTTCGCGATCATGACCGCCCACGGGGCGAGCGCCCCCGCCTCGGTGGGAGAGGGCACCACCATCTGCGGCGAGACGATGAGGCCCACCGCACCCGAAGCGCCGGGGAACGCCGCTTGGAGCGTCATTCGGAGGCCCTGCGTGCTCGCCACGTCGGCGCCGTCCGCCGCGAGGCTCCACAGGGCGCCCCACCACGCGCGGAGGAGCCTCGGGGTGATCGCCTCGGCCTCGAACGCGTCTCCGAGTCGCTGTCGCGCGGTGTCCAGCCCACGCAAGCACGCGCGGACCAGCTCGACCGTCGCGGCCTCGGCAAACTCGGGCGGATCCCCGGCGCCGTCGCGGTGGAGGGTGTGGAGCGCCTGCGTGAGGGCTGCGGCCCGTACCGAGGCGGCGGTGTCGGGCACGAACGCCGCGCTGCCGTCCTCGGCGGGGATCCACGCGGTCTCAAACGAGAGCGCCGCCGCCTGCGCGACGTACCACGCCTCGGTGCGGGAGAGGTTGGGGAGGGGATGGCTCATCCGTCCGTGCGGGCTGCGTAGATCCCGGCCCCGAGGACGCCCACCGCCGCGAGTGGCAGGAGAAGCGAGCCGCCGCGCCGCTCGGGGATGTACGTGTCGCCCTCGTCGTAGCGCTCCTCCTCCCGGCCGAAGATGAGGTCTCGTAGGCGTTCGTAGGCGCCGCCCACGTCGATGGCGGTGCCGGTGCCGAACGGATCGTCGGGGTAGTAGCTCGCGAACTCAGAGGCCGTGTCCCAGAAGCCGCCGCCGCCGAACAGGTCCGCCGAGGCGGTATCGGAGGCTTCCACGAACCGGATGCCCCGGCCCTGGTCGATGAGGCGCTTCGCGGTGCGGGCGTAGCCGTAGCGCTCGTCCACGGCGCGGGCGGCTGCCGCCGGACGCCACACGCGCGTGGTGATGTTGGAGACCTGCGTACGGGTCACGCCTCGGTCGGCGTACTGGTTCGCGTTGGCGTAGTCGTGGTGCCAGTAGGCGCACGCCGAGATCACGCGCCACGGCGCGAGTTCGAGTTGCTCCGGCGCGCGGAGGAAGTTGGGTACCGGCTGTCCGACAATGCTCTCGATGAACGCCGCGTCGTCCTGGAGCCAACCGTTCAGCAGGCGATGGTTGGCCTCGCCTGTGAGCTGCGGCCACCCGCGCCCCTTGTAGAACAGCCGCGAGGACGCGAACCGGCTCGGGATCTCGGAGAAGAACCGCCCACGCCCGGCCTCCTTCATCACCTGACCCATCAGGTGGGCCACGCGGTTGGGCGTGTTGATCTCGTAGTGCGTGCAGAAGACGCCGAACAGCGCGGCGTCGGACTCCGCGACGTGCAGCGGCACGCCCTGCCCGACGAGAAACGGAGGAGTGATCTCAACGACGATCATCGGTGTGGGGGCTAGACCGCCTCGATGCGAGCCAGGGCGCGCACGATGTAGCGGAAGGGGTCGGATTCGGCGCTCTGGTCGTGGATCGCGACGTAGAGGGCACCGTCCGGGTGGTAGAGGT
>JBCCPW010000081.1:0-10377 GCA_039024735.1 Bacteroidota bacterium | reverse complement strand
GCGACGCGCGCCACCTCGGGCGGAAGGTGCGGAAGGATGCGCTCGCTCAGGCTGAGGTCCACCTCGAACGTCTTCAGATTCCGGTGGTTGATGCCGACGGCCTCCACCGAGGCGAGATCCACGGCCGACGCGACCCACTCTGCCTCGGTCTCGCTGTGGACCTCCACGAGCACCCCGAGTCCGAGGCGGTGGGCGTCGTCCACCAACTCACCGAGGCGGTGTGCATCGAGCGCGGCGGCGATCAGCAGGACCGCATCGGCGCCGTAGGCGCGGGCTTCTGCGATCTGGTAGGGGACTGTCACGAAGTCCTTGCGCAGCAACGGGAGGTCCACCGTCGCGCGAACCGAGGCGAGGTGCTCCAGCGAGCCGCCGAACTGACTCGCCTCGGTGAGGACCGAGATGGCAGCGGCAGCGGCGTTCTTGTATCCCTGGGCGTGCTCGGCAGGCGCGTATTCTTGCCGGATGGCGCCTTCGCTCGGACTTGCAGCCTTGCACTCGGCGATGAACGCGAGGCCATCGGGGCGCTTGAGCGCGCGCCGGAGCGAGAGCGTGGGGGCGTGGAAGGCGGACCGTTGCTCCAACGCTGCCATCGGCACGAGCGCCTGCCGACGCTCTGCCGCCTCGCGCGAGGCCTGGACCAGGGTGTCGAGGATGGTCATGGGGTCGGGTACGAGGTACGGGGTACCGGGTACGCCAGCACAGAAGCCGAGTCGTGGAGACCCGCCTCGGTGACGGGAGTGATGTCGCCACCGAGGCGGACGAGCCCGGGGTCCGTGGTCTGGGGTTTGGGGTCTATCACGCGGTCGCGAGGTCGTTCGTGGCGCTCACGAGGGCGTCCAGTTTGGCGAGGGCGGCTCCGGATCGGATGCTCTCGCGCGCGGCCTCCAGCGCCTCGGTGAGGCCGGTGAACTCGGCGCTCGCGAGGAGAGCATAGGCGGCATTGAGCAGCACGACATCCGCCTGGGGCCCGGCCTTCCCACCGAGGACGGCCCGGACGATCTCGGCGTTCTCCTCGGGCGTCCCGCCCTGAAGTGCGGCGGCGGACACGCGCGCAAGGCCAAACGTCTCCGGCACGACGGTCTGCTCCAGCATCCCGCCGTCGTAGGCGTGGGAGCCGGTCTGGTAGACCGTGGTGGGGGAGGTGGTCGAGAGCTCGTCGAGGCCGTCGTGCGCGTACACGACCACCACGTGCTCGCTCCCGAGGCGGAGCAGGATCTGTGCCATCATGCGGGCCGTCTGGTCCGAGAACGCGCCGATGAGTTGCCGCTTGACACCCGCCGGATTGCAGAGTGGGCCGAGGATGTTGAAGAACGTCCGCACGCCGAGGGCCCGTCGGACGGGCATGACGTGCTTCATCGCGGGGTGGAACTGCGGCGCGAAGAGAAACGCGATGCCGGTGTCGCGAAGGCACCGCTCCACGCCCGTGGCGTCGAGATCCGCTTGGACGCCGAGTGCGGCGAGCACGTCGGCGGAGCCGCTGGACGAGGAGACGCCTTTGTTGCCGTGCTTGGCGACCGGCACTCCCGCTCCGGCTGCGACGAAGCTGGCGGCCGTCGAGATGTTGAACGTGCCGCTGTGGTCGCCGCCGGTCCCGCAGAGGTCGATCGGGTCCAGGTCGCCGGTCTCGACGGGGATCGCGAACTCGCGCATGATCCGCGTGAAGCCGGTCAGTTCGTCCACGGTCTCGCCTCGGGACCGGAGGCCGAGCAGCAGCCCCGCGATTTGCTCGGGCGCGGCATCGCCAGAGAGCATGACGTGCATCGCGGACTCGGCCTGCTGCTGCGTGAGCGTCTCGCCTTCGGCGACGAGTTGGAGGATGGGTTTCATTGAGGAGTTCCTGGTTCTGAGTTCAGGGTTCCGAGTTGAGGTCGTACAGGGAATCGGGCTCTCTGGCAGTACTCCCGCGCTCCGAGCGGAGATAGCGGATCAGGCCTCCGAGAGCCTTCAGGGTCTGGTCGAGGTGCTCGTGGACATCGGCGAAATCGTCGTCAGTGATGTATCCGAGATCGAGTGCGAGGTAGAACTGGGACAGGACCTCCGCTGCAGAGGCCTTCGCGATGATGAGGAACCGAGCGAAGTCACCGGGTGAGCGTCTCTCGAATCCCTCCGCCACATTCGACGAGACAGAGATGGAGGCCTTTCGAATCTGGTCTCGGAGCGCGAAGTCGCGTCCGAAGGGGCCGTCAGCGGAAAGCGAGTACACCCTCCGATTGAGCTCTCGCGCGAGTTGCCACGCCCTGAGGTCTTGAAAACACTGGACGGTCGCCATCACTCGGAACCCGGAACCCGGAACTCGAAAGCCCCGCGCGAAAGCGCGCCCCGGACCCACGTCGAAACGAGACGAGGCCCCTCCGTCGTCAGGACGCTCTCCGGGTGGAACTGGACGCCGCAGACAGGATGCTCGCGATGACGGAGGCCCATGATGAGCGGCGCATCCGCCTCGGTATCGCCGGGAGTGGAGCCCTCAGCGGGAGCCGACTCCGCGGAGATCTCCAGCGAGGCGGGAAGGCTCCCGCGGTCCACGATGAGCGAGTGATAACGCGTGGCGGTGAAGTCCTGTGCCACGCCATCGAACACGCCCTGGCCGTCGTGGCGGACCTGGCTCGTCTTGCCGTGCATCAGCTCCGGCGCGTGCACGACCTCGCCCCCGTAGACCTCGCCGATGGCCTGCATCCCGAGACAGACGCCAAAAATGGGCGTCGATGGACCGAGGTTGTGGATGAGCGCGCACGAAATCCCCGCGTCGGCCGGGCGACCGGGGCCGGGCGAGATCAGGATGCCGGACGGCGCCATCGCGCGCACGTCGTCCACCGACAGGTCGTCGTTGCGAACGACGCGATATGCCTCCGTCTCCGCACCCACGAGGTGGACGAGGTTGTACGTGAACGAGTCGTAGTTGTCGATGATCAGGATCATAGGGTCACAAAGCGAACGGCACCGGTAGAGACGCCTCGGTGAGGCGTCTCCCCAGAGCAAGAGTCCCGTTCCGCCTCGGTGAGCCGGTCAGGGCATGGCGCACCGAGGAGGGGACGTACCGAGGCGGGGGCGGTCATCGGTCCCGGGTGGTCACGAGGCCGCACGCGTCGCGGACCCGCGCGAGGGTGTCCGAGGCCGCCGCGCGGGCCGCAGCGGCACCGTCGCGGAGCACGTCCCACACGTCGTCCGGGTGCTCGGCCAAGCGGTGACGGCGCTCGCGGGCCTCGCCGAACTCGCGGTTCAGCATCCCGAGGAGGGCCGTCTTGGCGTGGCCGTAGCCGTAGCCGCCCGCGCGGTAGCTCGCCGCGATCTCCTCGCGCTCCGCCTCGGTGCCGAAGAGCCGGATGAGCGAGAACACATGGTCGGCCTCAGGGTCCTTCGGGTCCTCCAACGGCGTCGAGTCGGTCACGACGGACATGACCGTCTTCTTGAGGGCCTTGCCCTCCGCGAAGATTGGGATGGTGTTGCCGTAGCTCTTCGACATCTTGCGGCCGTCCGTCCCGGGGACCACGGCCACATCATCGAGGATGACCGCCTCGGGCATGGGCAGGACGGGTGCGTCCTCGGTCGCGAAGGTGTGATTGAACCGGCTCGCGAGGTCCCGCGCGATCTCGACGTTCTGCTTCTGGTCCGCGCCGACGGGCACGAGGACGGGTTGCCTTGGATCTCCGTAGGCGAGGATGTCCGCCGCTTGGAGGATGGGGTAGCAGAGCAGTCCCCCGTTGGCCGAGAGCCCGTTCGCCACCGCGTCCTTGTACGAGACGCCTTTCTGAAGCTGGCTGACCGGCGTGAGTGTGAGGAAGACCCACGTCAGTTCGGTCACCTCGGGCACGTCGGACTGGACGAGGAGGTGCGCCTTCTCCGCATCGAAGCCCAGCGCGAGGTAGTCCAGCGCCACGTTGAACGTCAACGCCCGCAGCGCCTCTCGGTCCTGGACCGTCGTCATCGCGTGGTAGTTGGCGATGAAGAAGAAGGCCTCGCCTCGGCCCTCCGCCTCGGTGGAGGTCGCGATGTGCTGGCGGATGGCACCGAGGTAGTTGCCGATGTGGAGCGTCCCAGAGGGCTTGATGCCCGAGAGCATGGAGGGGACGCCGGGGTCTGCGGTGGATGGCATGGGCAGAGACGCCCCGCTGGGCGTCTGTACATCCGCCTCGGCACCGAGGCGGGAAGCGGGAGGCGCTAGCGCCCGAGGGTGGCGAGGAGCTTGCGGAGAGCACCGAGGCGGACGTCGGCCATCTCGGCGTTGTGGCCGAGGATGGCGCGCGTCCGCTCCTGGTGATGCACCGCGTCCATCTCCTCGGCCAGTTGGCGCCCGAAGTCGCGGTCGCGGACCTGGAGGGCCTTGAGCAGCGCGACATCGTCGCCGTCGAGATCCGAGGCGGTCCAGTCCATCGCCGCGCCGGTTGGGGCGGAGCCGCCCAGTGAAAAGACGGTCTCGTAGAGCTTGTTCAACTCCGTCCGGAGGCGAGGGAGGATCACCTCGTCGAAGTACTGGGTCGCGTTGGCGTCAGCGATTCGCTTGCCCACGTGGTCGTAGGCGCGAAGCAACTCCAACTGGCTCGCGATGACGGGCTGCAGGCGCTCGACGGACTCCTCGCGGGAGATGTACTTGCCTGCTCCGCCTTTGTTGAGAACGGGACGAAGAGCGGGGAACATGGGCGGTCTGGGACTGGGGATGTGGAACTGAGGACTGTGGGGGCGGGAGCCAGTCCCGAGTCCCCATTCGCCTCTTACAACAGGTCGCTCGCAGCAGTTTGCAGGGCGTGAAGAAGAGCGGCGGCTTTGTGTCGGGTCTCGTCGTACTCGGCGGCCGGGTCGCTGTCGGCCACGATGCCCGCGCCCGCCTGCACGTACGCCGTCTGGTCTTTCACGACGAACGTGCGGATGGCGATGCAGGTGTCGAGGGCGCCGTCGAACCCGGCGTAGCCCACCGCGCCCGCGTACGGGCCACGCCGGATGGGCTCCAACTCGTCGATGATCTCCATCGCGCGAACCTTCGGGGCCCCGGAGACGGTTCCGGCGGGGAAGCAGGCCGCGAGCACGTCCGTCGCCCGGCGCTCGCCGACGGCCCCCGTCACTGACGAGACGAGGTGCATCACGTGGCTGTAGCGCTCCACCTCGGCGTAGCGCTCCACGCGCACCGTGCCCACCTCGGCGACGCGTCCGAGGTCGTTCCGACCGAGATCCACCAGCATCAGGTGCTCGGCTCGCTCCTTGGGGTCGGCGCGAAGCTCGTCGGCGAGGGCCTGGTCCTCATCGGGCGTGGCGCCTCGGGGGCGGGTGCCCGCGATGGGCAACACTTCCCCTCGGCGATCAGGGCCGTGCGGGTCGACGCGTGCGAGGACCTCCGGGCTGGATCCTACGAGCGAGAACCCCGCCTCGGTCTCATCCAGACCGTCCACGTCCACATAGAAGAGGTACGGGCTCGGGTTGACCTGCCGGAGGGCACGGTAGAGGTTGAAGGCATCGCCCGAGAAGGGCGTCGCGAACCGCTGTGAGAGCACCACCTGGAAGATGTCGCCCTCGCGGATGAGGGCCTTCGCGCGAAGGATGCTTACCTCGAACTCCTCTCGCGCAACGCTGGACGTGGGCTCGCCCTCCAGCCGGACGGCCTCGCCGGGCATGGCGGGTGCGGTGATCTCCGCCTCGAACTCGTTCAGCCGATGGAGAGCGGCATCGTAGGCCGCCTCGGTGTCGGTGTCGGCGTCCAGGAAGACTGTCGCGATGAGAACGAGTTGGTGGCGGACATGGTCAAACGCCGCGATGAGGTCGTAGAACGCCCACACGGCGTCCGGCAGCCCCAGCGTGTCGGGAGGGCCGATGGGGAGCGATTCGAGTTGCCGCACCCCGTCGTACCCGACGAATCCGACCGCGCCGCCCGTCAGCCTCGGGAGGCCAGGAACGGGCGCCTGCTCGATCCCGGCGAGCACATCCCCGAGGGCATCGAAGGCGGAACCGTCCACCGGTTCCACGCCGTGAGGCGCGCCGTCCCCGGTGTAGGCTCCGGCGGGCCGGTGGACCTTCGCGCGCTCGCCTCGTGCCTCGATGACGAGGGACGGATTCTTGCCGAGGAAAGAGTAGCGCGCCAGCCGCTCGCCACCCTCGACGCTCTCCAGCAGGAACCCGAACGTGCCCGCCTCGCGCAGCGCGAGGAACGCGCCCACGGGTGTCAGGAGGTCGGCCGAGCGGCGCACCGCAATGGGGACCGCCAGACGGCGGCCCGCCGCGAGGGCGCGCGGCAGGTGCTCGGCGACGAGGCTCTGGAAGGCGTCGGGAGTCACGGCAAACAAAAAAGCCCGCTGCGGGGCAGTGGGCTCTCGGTCTCGGGGGGTGGTCGCCTCTCAGGCGCGCCGGGCCGAAGTGCCCACTGCGGGTGCAGTGTGCCACCAGGTCCAGGCGCGGAGGGCGTGCGTCGTCATGGACTGAAGCTAGCGCCGTTCGGCGGCGCGAGGCAACGGGGTCTCCGCCTCGGCACCGAGGCGGGAAGGGGGACGCGCGGACAGGCCAACCCGTGAAGAGCGGGCGGAGGCGAAACGCTGCGCACTCCCGGTACCTTTGATGTGCAACGCGCCCGCGCCGGGCGCACCCATTGAATGACCGCGTCGGCCCGGAAGGCCCGGACCCCGACGGGTCTTCGTCCGCATCGCAGATCGGACGAGGATCAGACACCCCCACATGATCAGCACCGAACAGAAGCAAGAGATCGTGCAGACGCACGGAGGCTCCGAGACCAACACCGGCAAGCCGGAGGTCCAGGTGGCCATCTTCACCGCCCGCATCGCCGATCTCACCGAGCACCTCAAGCAGCACCCGAAGGACCACACGTCCCGCCTCGGTCTGCTCAAGATGGTCGGCAAGCGCCGCCGCCTGCTCAACTACATCGCGAAGCAGGACATCGAGCGCTACCGCGAACTCATCGCCACACTCGGCCTCCGCAAGTAGCGGACGCCCCGACGGCGGCTCCGTGCTGGGGCCGCCGTTTCTCGTTCCGGCCTCCCGCACGTTCCCACAGGAACTCACCGAGGCGGCCGGACTCACGCAGCGGCGCCATCCCGCCCGCCCGGCGATCCGTTCGATGGAGCCCGCCCCGCCCGCCTCGGGCTGGCAGCGGCCCCCCTCGAAGGGATTCCCGGACCCCAATGGGGGAAACGGGAGGGGAGAGGCCCGCGCCTCACACCACACCTCTACCCCATGTACAAGACTGCCATCACGCAGCAGATCGAGGTCGGCGGCAAGACGCTGACCATCGAGACCGGCAAGCTCGCCAAGCAGGCCGACGGCTCCGTCGTCATCCGCCTCGGTGACACGGTCATCCTGTCCACCGCCGTCATGATGGACGAGGCCCGCGAGGGCCAGTCGTTCTTCCCGCTGACCGTGGACTACCGCGAGCGCTTCTCCGCGAAGGGCGCCTTCCCCGGCGGCTTCTTCAAGCGCGAAGGCCGCCCGACCGACAAGGAGACGCTCTCCTCGCGGCTCATCGACCGGACCATCCGGCCGCTCTTCCCGGACGGCTTCCGCAACGAAGTCCAGGTCCTCAACTTCGTCCTCGCCGCCGACGAGGAGATCGACGGCGACGCCATCGCGGGCGTCGGCTCCAGCGCCGCGCTGGCGCTCTCCGGCGCGCCTTTCGACGGCCCCACCGCCCACGTCCGCGTGGGCCGCGTGGACGGCGAGTTCGTCCTCTACCCGACCGTCTCCGAGCGCGAGACCTCCGACTTCGACCTCGTCGTCGCCGGTAAGTCCGACGCGCTCGTGATGGTGGAAGGCGAGATGGACGAGGTCTCCGAGGAGGATATGGTGACCGCGCTGGAGTTCGCGCACGAGGCCATCAAGACCATCGTGCAGGGCATCCACGACCTCAAGGCCGCCTACGAGAAGGAGCGCGGCGAGATCAAGGAGAAGAGCTACGACACCGTCGCGCCCGATCCGGACCTCGTCCAGACCGTCTACGATCTCATCCGCGACGAGGTCAACGACCACCTCCGTGCCGATTACGACAAGGCCAGCTTCTACGGCGGCGTCCGCGAGATCCGCAACGGCCTCATCGACAAGATGCTGCCCGTCACGGGCCAGACCGACAAGGGCATCGAGGTCCGCGCGGCCGAGACCGAGGACGGCCACGACCTCGGGGAGATCAAGGAGGCCTTCAAGGCCGCCGAGTCTCGCGTGATGCGCGAGATGATCCTCGACGAGGGCCGTCGCCTCGACGGACGCTCCACGACCGACGTCCGCGAGATCTGGACCGAGATCGACTACCTCCCCCGCGTCCACGGCTCTGCTGTCTTCACCCGAGGCGAGACCCAGGCGCTCGTCATGGCGACCCTCGGCACCGGCCGCGACGTGCAGGCCGTCGATCAGGTCTTCGACCAGAACGACAAGCGGTTCTACCTCCACTACAACTTCCCGCCGTTCTCGGTCGGTGAGGCGCGGTTCCTTCGCGGGCCCGGCCGCCGCGAGATCGGCCACGGGATGCTCGCCGAGCGCGCGCTCTCCAAGGCGATGCCGAGCGAGGAGGAGTTCCCCTACACCGTCCGCCTCATCTCGGACGTGCTGGAGTCCAACGGCTCTTCGTCCATGGCCTCCGTCTGCGGCGGCTCCATGGCGCTGATGGCCGCGGGCGTCCCGCTCCGCAAGCCGGTCGCGGGCATCGCGATGGGCCTCATCAAGTCCGACGACAAGATCGCCATCCTGAGCGACATCCTCGGCACCGAGGACCACCTCGGTGACATGGACTTCAAGCTCTGCGGCACCCGTGACGGCATCACGGCCTGCCAGATGGACATCAAGATCGATGGCCTGAGCATGGAGACCATGACCGAGGCGCTCCAGCAGGCCAAGGCCGGCCGCGAGCACATCCTG
This sequence comes from Bacteroidota bacterium, assembly GCA_039024735.1. Lineage (GTDB taxonomy): Bacteria > Bacteroidota > Rhodothermia > Rhodothermales > Rubricoccaceae > Rubricoccus. The sequence goes on along the minus strand of JBCCPW010000081.1, from coordinate 1,542 downwards.
GACGAGATGGCCAAGACCATCGCGGAGCCGCGCGAGGAGATCTCGCCGAACGCGCCGCGCCTCATCCAGGTCGTGATCGACTCCGAGTTCATCGGCGCCCTCATCGGGCCCGGCGGCAAGGTCATCAAGGGCATCCAGGCCGACACCGGCGCGCAGATCGACATCGACGAGCGCGAAGGCAAGGGCTTTGTGACGGTCGCCTCGCCGAACATGGAGAGCGCGCACGCCGCCGTGGACATCATCCGCGGCATCGTGACGCAGCCGGAGGTGGGCGAGACCTACACCGGCACGGTCAAGAACCTCCTGCCCTTCGGCGCGATCCTGGAGATCCTGCCGGGCAAGGAGGCCATGCTCCACGTCTCCGAGATGGCCCACGGCTACGTCAACGACCCGGCCGACGAGTGCCAGGTGGGCGACAAGCTGGAGGTCCAGCTCATCGAGGTCCGCGACGGTGGCAAGCTCCGCGTGAGCCGCAAGCCGTTCCTCCCGGAGCCCACCGAGGAGGAGAAGGAGGAGATGCGGAAGCGCCGCGAGGAGCGCCAGTCCCGAGGCGGTGACCGCCGCGGTGGGGGCGGGCGTGGCCGCGGCCGCGGTCGTCGCCGCGACGACTGATCCCGCTCTCGTCTCTCCGAGACTGCGCCCCCGGATGCTTCGGTGTCCGGGGGCGTTCTGCTGTGGGCGTCCCCGCCTCGGTGCACCGCCTCGGGGCCGAGGCGGGGGATCCGTCTGAGAGGCTTGGAGATCCGGCGGTGTCGGTCTAGGTTCGAGGCGCGCTCAGCCCCAGCGCTCGTCCCTCTCACCCATCCACCCTCATCATGTGGTCTGAGTTCAAGGAGTTCGCCGTCAAGGGCAACGTCGTCGACATGGCCGTCGGCATCATCATCGGTGCCGCGTTCGGCACCATCGTCACCGCGCTCGTCGACGGAGTCATCATGCCACCCATCGGGCTGTTGCTCGGCGACGTGGACTTCGCCAACATCTTTACCGTTCTCCAAGAGGGCGAGACGGCGGGCCCGTACGCCACGCTTGCCGCGGCGCAGGAGGCCGGGGCCGTCGTGATCGCATGGGGCGCGCTGATTAACACGATCATCTCGTTCCTCATCGTCGCGTTCGCCGTGTTCCTCTTCGTGAAGTGGATCAACAAGGCGAAGGCCGCCGCAGAGACCGAGGAGGTCGAGGAGGAAGCCGCTCCCGAGTTGACAGCCGACCAGCAGCTGCTCACCGAGATTCGGGACCTGCTCCAGTCGCGCACGGTCTGACGCTCTCGACGCCCGAGTTCGACGCTCGGACGTCCGTCGCCCCCGGATGCGTCGGCGTCCGGGGGCGTTCTCGTTCGATCTCCCGCCTCGGTGCGTGTACAGAACCACCGAGGCGGGGCCGAGTCACGCCCCGGCGGTAGGCGGCTGCCGAGACTCCAGGTACAGCACCCGCGCCAGCAAGCCGAGCAACCCGATGCAGCCGGTCGGCAGCAGCAACACGACCCACGGCAGGGGCTTCATCCCGAGGGCCCTCGCGCGGGGGATCGTGAACCCGTACCCCACG
>JBCCPW010000080.1:0-10407 GCA_039024735.1 Bacteroidota bacterium | reverse complement strand
CCGACGTTCGCCCGCCAGCCATCCACCGGGCCGAAGAGGCCATAGAGCGCGTTGTCGTGCGCGAGGCTGATCGAGTTGGCGAAGGTGACCGTGCGAAGCGTGTCGAAGTCTCGGCTGCCATCCTCGGTGCGGAGGAACAGTTCCTTCGCGCTGTAGCCCAGCGACGACGCGAGGTCCACGCGGCGGAACGTGGAGAGCGGGTAGCTCACGATGCCGAGGCCGCCGTGGATCTGCTGATAGCTCGGGATGAAGTCCACCTGATCCGGGTCGCCTCGGTCGAAGAGCGGCCCGGCGCGGCGGAAGAGACCGTACCCGATGTTCGCGCGGCGACCGACGTGGATCCGCGTCACGGCGAGGTTGAGGCCGTCCACGAACGAGCGACCGTCCGGGCTCGCGCTGTACGCCGTGACATAGAAGCGGTCGTTGCCGAGCATGTCAGAGAACGCCACCGTTGCGCCGCCCGCGTTGTAGTCGCCGGTCGTGGCGGTGGTGAAGGAGCCAGCGGCCACGTCGAGGGCGTAGCGGCGGCGGTATGGCCGGGCCGGTTCGGCGTCCTCGGCGGCCACGTAGCGCGGATACACCCACCCATCCGCGGAGGCCGGTGCGGTCACCGAGGCGGACTGCCTCGGGGTAGCGGCGGCGCTGTCGGCGTCGAGCGAGCGGACCGTGAAGCGGAAGTCCTCGAAGGAGGCGAAGACGAGCGTCGAGTCGTCGGCCCAGAAGGGGTCGTAGGCGGCGCTGGTGAACTCGGTCAGCTGGTGCACCTCCACGTTCGGCGGCAGGTCTCTCGCGGTGGCCTCATCCGCCTCGGTGTCGTCCACGAGAGGACCGAGGCGGGAGGCGTCGCCGCCGCCGGGGGTGGGCTGCGCGCTCACGACCGGCGGTGGGCTCGGCGCGGCCTCCGGGCGGAGGTCGGCGAGCCAGAGGTTCATCGCGCTGAACTTGCCGTCGTCCTCGCGGCGGGCGCTGATGAACGCGAGGCGGTCGCCGTCCGGGCTGAACCGAGGCGCGATGTCCACCTGCGGACCCGACGTGAGGTAGGAGATCTCGTCGGTGTCGAGGTCGTAGCGGAACAGATTGAAGTGCGGCGTGCTCGGGCCTGCGTGCGCGGTGCGGTCCGAGGAGAACGCGAGGCTGAGTCCGTCCGGCGAGAAGTCAGCGTCGCGGTCGTCGTAGGTGTCGGCGGTGAGTTGGCGCAGGGAGCCCGTTCCGGCAGGACCGCCCTCGCGGTCGTAGAGGTAGAGATCCGCGAAGCCCGCGGGCGAGATGCCGGTGAACGCGACCTGGCGACCGTCGGCCGAGATCGTCGGGGAGTAGATACCCAGCATCTCGTCGAAGCCGAGCATGTCCACCCGGCGACGCTCGCGGAGGTCGTGGAGGTGGATCACGTCGCGCTCCCCCCGCTTGGTCACGAAGGCGAGCACCCCCGTGTCGCTCACGTCCATCCGGCTCTCGAAGAGGTGGAACGCCTCGTAGTCCAGATTCCGCCCGCCGCGCACGATCACGTCCGGTCGGCCGATCGGACGGAGCCCGTCGTCCACGGGGGTTGCGAGGAGTTCCGTATACCCGCCTCGGTTGGCGACCGAGAGAACCTCGCGCGTCCCATCCGGGAACGTGTGCACGACCGGCTTGAAGTGGGCCCCTCTCGCCGCGACGGGTGGGGCTGTGAGCGAGGGCACATCGGCGTCCTCCAGCTTCGGGAGGTACTGCTCACGGACCCAGTCCCACCACCGGTCCGAGACGACGTGCAGGTCTTCTCCGAGGACGAACTCGATGACCTTCCCGAAGTCCTGGTCCCGCCAGACGTTGTCGATGAGATCGAGCAGGCGCTCTTCCCCGTAGTGCTCTGCCACAAACCGGCAGAACGCCTCACCCTCCTTGTACATCACGTACGACCCCGAGATGCGTTCGATGTCGTCCAGCGGCACGAAGAAGTTGCTCGCGACGGCGTCGCGCATGATCATCTCGTGCTGGTGATCGGGCTCGCCGCTCCAGTACTCCGCGATGCCCTCGGTGAACCACAGCGGGAGGAACCGGTCCACGGGACGCCGATGGTCCCGCAGGACACGCGCGAGCTTGTTGAACGTGAACACGTGGACGAGCTCGTGCGTGATGACCCGCCGGAAGCGCTGCACGTTGCCATCTGCCGGGATCACCACCCGACCCTTCAGGAACTCATAGAACCCACCGACGCCATCCGGGATGAAGTTCGGAATGGTGTTGGTTTGCTTGAAGTGGAGGTTGGACGCGTAGAAGAGGATCGGGACGCGGTGGTTGAGCGAGAAGTCGAAGCGGTGCTCCAGTTCGTCGTAGGCGTCCTCGGCGGCCTGCGCGCCGATCTCGGCGAGTTCGCGTTCCTCGGGGTAGTAGAAGACGTCGAAGTGCTCGGTCTCCAAGACGTGCCAGTCGAAATCGTCGTACTGGATCTTGTTGCGACCGAATCCCTGCGCGTCGGCGGGCACGATGCTTCCCGCCAGGAGACCGAGACCGACGAGAAGAGAAACGAGGCCGGTGCGAGGCCCAAACCGGCGGCGAGGGGCAGACATGTGCGCGCGAGGGTACCGAGGCAGACGATAGGGGTACCCGCCATGCCGCGCAAGGGCACAACGGCGAACCGACCCTGTGTGTGGGCGAACGGCGGAGGGATCGCGCCAGCCGTCGGGCCTCCCGCCTCGGTGAGGACCGGCACCGAGGCGGGAGCGGCCTGTCCAGCCTGCCGCTCGTGGTCCTCTAGAGAAAACGGGATCGATGGGCGCTCCCAATGCGTCCCGACCGGATCTTGCCCTCTCCCCCGCGACCACCCCATGTCCCACCGCGACCTGACCGAGCAAGAAGAGGTTCGCCGCCAGCATCTCGCCGCCCTCCGCGAGGCCGGCATTGATCCGTATCCCGCTGCGGAATGGGCCGTCACCCATCGCGCGGCCGACGCGTTGGATGCCTACACAGACGACGCGAACGACCCGGAGCGAGAGGGCACCACGCCCCTTCGCGTCCGCATCGCGGGGCGGATGCAGACGAAGCGTGTCATGGGCAAGGCGGCCTTCTTTCACGTCGCGGACGAAAGCGGAACGATTCAGGTCTACGCCCGGCGGGACGACCTCGAAGACGGCTGGTACAACGCCGTGTTCAAGAAGCTGCTTGATCCGGGCGACTGGCTCGGTATCGAAGGCGTCGTGTTCCGCACACGCATGGGTGAAGTCAGCGTTCACGCCGACCAGATTGTGCTTCTCTCGAAGAGCCTCAAGCCGCTGCCGGTCGAGAAGACCGTCACGGACGAGGCGACGGGCGAGTCGCGCACCTTCAACGAGGTCACCGACCCCGACTTCCGCTACCGCCAGCGATACGCCGACCTCGCGCTCCACCCGGAGGTCCGCGAGGTGTTCAAGCAACGCGCCCGGATGCTCCGCACCATCCGGGACTTCCTCGACTCGCGCGACTACGTGGAGGTGGAAACGCCTGCGCTGCAACCGCTCTACGGCGGCGCCTCGGCCCGGCCGTTCACGACGCACCACAACGCGTTGGACATGCCGCTCTTCCTCCGCATCGCGGATGAACTGTACCTGAAGCGGCTTCTCGTGGGCGGGTTTGAGGGCGTCTACGAGATCGCGAAGGACTTCCGCAACGAGGGCCTCTCGCGCTTTCACAACCCCGAGTTCACCATGTTGGAGTTGTACGTCGCCTTCCGCGACTACGACTGGATGATGCGGCTCGTGGAGCAAATGCTAGAGCGCGTCGCGATGGACCTCCACGGCACCACCGACGTGACCTGGGGCGAGCACACGCTCAGCTTCGCGGCGCCCTTCGCGCGGATCCCCATCTTCGAGTCCATCGAGGACAAAACGGGCCACAACCTGCGCGGGAAGACGCGCGACGAGGTCGCTGCCGTCGCGACCGACCTCGGCCTGGAGGTGGACGACTCCTTCGGCCTCGGCAAGCTCATCGACGAGGTCTTCGGCACCTTCGTGGAGCCCCACCTCCTACAGCCAACGTTCATCACGGACTACCCGGTGGAACTGTCTCCCCTCGCGAAGCGGCACCGTACCGAGGCGGGCCTCGTGGAGCGCTTCGAGCTCATCGCGGGCGGGAAGGAACTCTGCAACGCGTTCTCCGAACTCAACGACCCACTCGATCAGCGCCAGCGCTTCGAGGATCAAGTCTCCCTCGCGACTGCTGGCGACGACGAGGCGGTCAACACGGTGGACGAGGACTACCTCCGTGCCTTGGAGTACGGGATGCCCCCGGCCGCGGGCCTCGGCGTCGGGATCGACCGGCTCGCGATGGTGATGGCGAACCAGCCGAGCATCCGCGATGTGCTCCTGTTTCCCCTCCTCCGTCCCGAGGACGGCGACGGTTCAAACGACGACTCTGATTGTCTGATGGACGTGTCATCCTGAGCGCCAGCGAAGGATCTCAGTATGGTCTCGGAGTCGTAGGCCTTGGTTCGAGAAGCTGAAACCTCGGCGTTGAGATCCTTCACTCCGTTCAGGATGACACGATGGCTGGGAAGAGCTACTGGACCTACATCCTCGCCAGCCGGTCGCGCGTGCTCTACATCGGCGTGACGAACTCTCTTGAACGGCGAGTTGCCGAGCACAAGGCTGGTGAAGGTGGCCAGTTCACGAAGCGATACCAAGTCCATCGTTTGGTCCACGCGGAGGAGTTCAGCGAGATCCGGGACGCCATCCAGCGGGAAAAGCAACTGAAGGGCTGGAGACGAGAGCGGAAAGTGGCACTGATCAAGCGTCACAATCCCGACTGGCGCGACCTCGCGCAAGATGACTGACACGCCCGCCTCGTTACCGAGGCGAAAGACGGGGCGCGTGCTTTACGACGCGTGCTTGGGGAACAACTCGCGGTAGCGGGCCAGCATCCGCTCCGCCTCCTGCACGTCACCTGGTCCCTCCTCGGCGAGGTGACGCGCGACCGCGGCCGCGGACGTGCCCCGGCGGGCCGCCTGCCAGTACACGTCGGCACGGACGAGGGCCTCGTCGAATGCATCCGGGTCCAGGAGCACGTCGGGCGCCTCTAGGAGAGGCTGCGCGAAGAGGGCACGCGCCTCGGTTTCGCTCAGCGCTCCTTCCCCGTAGCCCGCGTGTGCCGGGTCCGGATCGATCTCGATGCGAAACGCCGGATGGTGAAGCAGTTCGTCGAATGCCAGCGTCGGATGCCCAGTCTCCTGCGCCATCTCGACCTCCTCGGGCAGCAGGGCCTGCCAGTGAACCTCGGTCGCCTCGATCACCCCCTCCAGGTCCACCATCACGTCCGCGTCGGCATCGTCCCCGATGAGTTGGGCTGCAAGGGCCTGCCGTCGCTGACCGCGCGTGGTCGGCGAGAGGGAGAAGAAGGCCCACAGCACGCGGGCCGCCTCCATCAACGCCACCACCTCGTCGCTGACCGAGGCGGGCTCGGTGCGGAGGACGAACGGCTCGGCCGGGTCCAACTCGTAGAGGGTGAACAGCGGCTCGGCGAACAGCGCGAGGGCCTCGAACTGCACGCCGGTTTCGCCGGTCAGAAGAACCTCTAAGATGCGTTGCCGTCGCGCTGCGAACGCGTCGGGTCCCCCGCCGATGCCGTGGGGGTCCGCACCGAGGAACGCATCGAAGCGGCTGAACGAGTCGAACGGGGAGCCGAAGTCTGGCATTGAGCACTGGCGGTAGGCATGAAACCCAACAGACGCCTGGAGGGCTCGTTGGATCCAGAGCGCTACCCCTGTGCTCGCCACGCGTGTAGCTTGGCGCCCCCCTGCTTCCCTCCCTATGCCCTTCTCCCGATTCGCGCTCGTTCTGGCGGCCTCCGTGCTGCTGGTGGGCTGCGGTGGTTCCGACCGCCTCGCGGCCAGCGACAGTGAGGCCGCCGAGGCGGTTCGTGGCGCCACCGAGTCCGTCCGCGATGCCCAGCGCAACGGCGCCGAGACGCACGCCGCCGAGACCCTCGACCGGGCTCGCACCCGCCTCGACCGGGCCCGTTCCGCCACCGAAACAGGCAACCACGGCCTCGCCCTCCGCCTCGCCCGCGAGGCCGACGCCACCGCCGAGTTGTCGGAGGTCCTCGCACTCGCTGCGAAGTCTCAGGCCGCCGCCCGTGAGCTTCGCGCCACGATCGACCTCCTTCGCGAGGAAATCCGCCGCCTCCAAGCTGAGTAACTCATGCCCCGTTTTCTCTTTCTGATCGCCGCGGCGGTCACGCTCGCGGCCTGCTCTGGCCCTCCCGCTACGGTCCCCGCCCTCCTCGATGCGCGCGAGGCCTACGACCTCGCGTCCGCCGACCCCGCCATCACGGCGACCGCGTCGGACTATCTCGCCGAGGCGGAGGCTCACCTTTCCACCGCCGAGGCGCTTCGGCAAGAGAAGGCCGAGATCGAACTCGTCAATCACCACGCGTACCTCGCGATGACGAATGTACGGACTGCTATCGCCGAATCGGAGCGCGCCGCTGCCGAGGCGGAGATCGCCCGAGGCGAAGACGAGCGCCGTCAGGTGCAACTCGATGTCCGTACGGCCGAGGCGGAGGCCGCGCGCCGACGCGCCGAGGCGGCTCAACGCGAGGCGGAGGCCCAGCGCGCCGCCGCAGAAGAGGAACGTCGGGTGGCCGAAGAGGAACGCCGACGCGCTCAGGAGGCGGCCCGTCAGGCCGAAGCCGAACGCGCCGCGGCCCGCGAGGCCGAGCGCCGTGCGGCAGAGGAGCGTGCCGCCGCCCAGGCCGCCCAGGCCGATGCCGAGCGGGCTCAGGCCGAGGCGGAGCGCGCCCGCCAGGAGGCCGAAGAAGCACTCCGGCGAGCGCAAGAACTCGCCTCTCGCGTCGCGGACCTCGAAGCCGCCCAGACCGAGCGTGGCCTCGTGCTCACCCTGGGCGACGTGCTCTTCGACGTGGGACGCTCGGAACTCAAGCCGGGCTCGATGCGCGCCATCGACCAGCTCACGAGCTTCCTCGGCGAGTACCCCAGCCGCAACGTGCTCATCGAGGGCTTTACGGATAGCTCCGGCTCCGACGAGACCAACCTTGCCCTGAGCCAGCGCCGCGCCGACGCCGTCCGCGCCGCGCTCGTGCAACGAGGCATCGCGTCCAACCGGATCCAGACAGTGGGCTACGGCGAAGAGTATCCGCGCGCGACCAACAGCACGAACGCCGGTCGCCAGCTCAACCGGCGCGTGGAGGTCATCATCTCCGACGAGACCGGCGAGATCCCCCAGCGGACGAACTGAGTCTCCCGCCTCGGTGCTCCAGTTCCTGGGCACCGAGGCGGAGGTCATGTGTGTGCAGGTGCGACAGAGCCCGGCGCGTGTCGGCAACGGATCCCGCTTCCTGGCACACCATCTGGGGCTTCGCTGAGGGTCTCGGCCTCCTCGCCCCCTGGGGTCTCTAGCAGCGGTCGTCCAGTCTCACGTCAAAGGTTGCCCGGACGGTGGAGCGCACGTCCTCACCCTGTCCGGTAACAGTGAGGCTTCCGGCGGCGGCGTGGTCCGAGTAGCTCTCGAGTGTGAGAGTCAACGCATCGGACTCGGTGATGTAGGTCTCCAGCACAGGGCTTCCGGGGAGGAGTCCTGTGTATCGGAGGTCTCCGACAAACTCCGCATCGGCTTCCGTGTAGGTCCCCACTCCGAAGTCCGATCGGATGGGGAGCACAAATGCAAGCTCTGCCGCATAGCCATCGTCGTCGCGGGACATCACACGGACGGACAACTCGCAGGCCAAGCCGAAGAAGGTCCGTCTCTCGATGGAGATGCCCGCTTCGTCCCCCGAGAACGTCCGGCTGACGCCGAATGCGTCCGGTACTGCGAGCGTAACACGTACCTCGTCAGTAGAGCCCAGGCCGGAGTCGCAGGCACCGACGAGGAAAAGGGCAGGCAGAAGGAGCAGAAGGGGGCGCATCCGTCGCATCAGGGAAGGAGCCAAAAACTACACTCCAGGCCCCGCGCCTCTCGCTACCAGTCGTTTTCCTCCTTCGCGACTCCGTGCTCGATCTGGATCGGGTAACGGCCGGAGAAGCAGGCGTGGCAGTACCGGCTCCGGTCGTCGTGCGCGGCCTCCACGGCCTCCATCATGCCCTCCACGGAGAGGTAGCCGAGGGAATCCACGCCGAGCCACTTCGCGATGGCGTCCACCGACCCGTGCGCGTTGACCGCAAGCTCGTCCTGACTGGGGAAATCCATCCCGTAGAAGCAGGGGTTCGCGACAGGCGGGCTCGCGACGCGGAAGTGGACCTCTGCCGCTCCCGCCTCGCGAACCATCCGCACGAGTTGCTGGGCGGTCGTGCCGCGCACCACCGAATCGTCCACCATCACGACGACGCGGTCCTTGAGCACGCCCCGAACGGGATTGAACTTGCTCCGTACCTTCTGCTCGCGGCGGCTCTGGCCCGGCGTGATGAAGGTCCGCCCGACGTAGTGGTTGCGGATCAGCCCGATGTCCAGCTTGCACTTCCGCTTCAGCTTGTTGGACTCCGAGACGTACCCGATGGCAGCGGTGTTGGAGGAGTCCGGGACGGACATCACGAGCGGACGCTTGCCGTTGCCCTTCGGCACGGGGGCGTCGTACGCGAGGCGCTTGCCCATCTTCCGGCGCACCTTGTCCACCATCGCGCCGAAGACGAGCGAGTCCGGCCGCGAGAAGTAGACGTACTCGAACACGCACTGACTGACCCCATGGTGGCGGGGCATGCACACGCCGTGGAAGCCCTCGGTCGCGCCTGGGGTGCGTCCCTCGCCCACGCGCTCGACGCCCTCCCGATCGATCACCAGGATCTCGCCCGGCTCCACCTCGCGGACGTACTCAGCGCCGACGATGTCGAACGCGCACGTCTCGCTCGCCACGATCCACCCGGGGTGCTCGCGGCCCTCGGCGGGCGCGAGACGGCCCAGCGCGAGCGGACGGAAGCCGTTCGGATCGCGGACCGCGATGAGGGCGTCGTCCGTCAGCAACACGAGGGAGAACGCCCCCTCGCACTGATGCAGGGCGTCGATCACGCGCGGGACGATGCCCGCCTCGGTGCTCTGCGCCACGAGGTGGAGGATCAACTCCGAGTCCGATGACGACGTGTAGAGCGTACCGCGAGACGTGAGACGCTCACGCAGAGATCGAGCGTTCGAGAGATTCCCGTTGTGCGCCAGCGCGATGTGACCCTCCTGGAAGTGCGTCACAAACGGCTGCACGTTGGCCGGATTCGTCGCGCTGCCGCTCGTGGAGTATCGCGTGTGCCCGATGGCCGAGTCGCCGAGAAGCACGTCCTCGAAGAGCGACGCGTTGTCGAACACGTCCAGCACCAGGCCGAAGTCCTTGTGCACAGGCATGACGCGACGGCCTCGCGCCTCGTCGTACACGCTCGTGACGAGGCCCGCGGACTCCTGTCCGCGATGCTGGAGCGCGTGCAGGCCGTAGTAGGAAAGACGGGCGGCCTCGGGATGGTTGAACACCCCGACGACGCCGCAATGGTCGCGCGCCTTGTCCACGGGAGCGGCAGTGGTGGACCGCAAGGTAGCGTGCCGGATCAGGCAGGATGACGCGAACCCGCCTCGGTGCCGATCCGAGACGAGCCTTCACCTCCCACCAACCCCGTCCGATGTATCCGGGCCTGAGGTTGGCGTGGTTTCTCCCACGCCGAGCACCGAGGCGGGAGACGCTGATGGGTTGGTGGCGGTGGCACAGCGATTCGGTCGGTGGTCTTCAGTCGAACACCTCCCTCCCACTCTGCCTGACTCACACCACCAGAATCGGCTGGATGGAGAAGCACAGCGCGAAGATCACGATGCACACCCATCCGAGGGCCACGCGTCCGGGGGTGAGCGGCTCGTGCACGAGGACCGGCGGATGGTCCATCCGTATCAGAAACAAGATCAGGCCGCTCCACAGCAGCCACCCCGAGTACCCCACCGAGGCGGCCAGACCCGGCACGAACAGCACCACGGCCCCCACGAGCCCGGCCATCACCGGGAGCCCGAGCACAACGGCCTTCCAGTCCCCTTCGAAGAACCGCAGGAGATACACCGCGAGGAGCGCCGCCCACCCCGCCAGCGCGAGCGCTTCGCCGTTGGGACCGTAGCTCGCCTCAAGGAGAGGCACGCTCTCCACGATCCACCCGAGCGAGCCCGAGAGAATCAGCAGCAGCGTCGTCACGCGCGCCACGACGCGATGCACGGCCGGACCGAACAGCGCGTAGACCACGTGCCCGCCGTCCAACTGGCCGACGGGAAGCAGGTTGAGCGCGGTGAAGAAGAGCCCGAGCCATCCCGCGAGCAGGAGCGGATAGTGCGAGATCTCGTAGCCCGGGACGGGGTACTCCCCTAGGGACATGAGAAGCGAGAACAGCGCGGTGTCCCCGAAAACCATCGAGAGGCCGCTGCCCCGGATGGTCTCGATCATGTCCCCACGGGACGGAAACGCTCCGGTCTCGCGAAAGTCCTCAATGAGTTG